>CAZHSS010000070.1:0-7488 GCA_964535205.1 uncultured Verrucomicrobiota bacterium | reverse complement strand
GCGTCGAAAACCCCGGCGAAGTCGGCCCCTTCGGCGCCCGCGGCATCGGCGAACATCCCGTCGTCGGCGTCGCCCCCGCCGTCCTCAACGCCATCCAAGACGCCATCGGCGTGGATTTCCAGGAAATCCCCGTCACGCCGGAAAAGATTTTGGCCGCTCTCGCGGCCAAAACCTAGAATTCAGGATTCAGGATTCAGAATAGCCGAGTGCCGAGCCCAAGTCCGGCAGTTGCCGGACGCCGGGCAAACGCGAAGTCTATCGCGCCACGTTTCGCGGCGAACAAGAGAGCCCCGCGAACGAAGTGGCAATTCAGGATGTTGTAGCCGCGCCCGCCGGGCGCGGGGCTGTTCCGGCAGGGCGAATCCTCCGGATGAGCCGAGCTTTGAATCGTCTCTGGCTCCTGTTGCTTATGACAGGATCTACAGGATTGTTCAGGATTTAGACCCCCACGGCCTCGCGCCGTGGGTGAATCATATCCGCCCCCTGTAGGCCACCCTTTCACGGGTGGCGGGCTGACCCCCCAATCCCGCCGGGGATACAACCCCGGCCTACATTCCCCCCTCCCCATCCTGTAAATCCTGTGAATCCTGTCTACATTCTTCGAGTTTTCACCATTTTCAGCCTAAAACAGCCATTTTTGACAGGATTTACAGGATTTTTCAGGATTGTCGACCCAACAGCCTTTTGCCGCACTTCGGCTGTTCAAGACCCCCACGGGCTCGCCCCGTGGGTGAATAAGGCCGGTCAACGCAAAAGGCGCAAATGACGCAAAGGTGCGCAAACGCCGGATCCCGTTCGGGCCGGTGCGCGCCCGCAGGACGCGTCGGGCTGTGTGGTATTGTTGAGGGACACGCGTTTCGTGCGTCCCCGCAACAACACCACGCAGCCCAGCCCATATTGTCCCGCAACATGCCCGGCCCCTTCCTCTTCCCGATCCCTTTCGTGTAATTCGCGAAATTCGTAGTGAATAACCCCCCGTTTTCAGCCGTTTTTGCCTATTTATTGCCATTTTGGGCTATTTTTGACTATTTTTCGCCCGTTTTGGGCCGTTTTTGCCCCATTTTAGGCCATTTTACACCTATTTTGCACATTTTGATGCTGTCCCAGCCCTCGATAACAACCCCTCGCATCTGCTATTTTTCCGCCGTGATTTCGGCCCGCCTCTAATAAGGGCTTTCATCAGCATGCCCAAGAGCATCATTTCATAGGACTGCCCCCTTTATGCCCCCGTTATTGACCCCTTTATAAGCATTGAATATGGGTTGTTTAATGAACTCTTGCTTAATGGATTCAAGGATTTTCTTGAAGGTCGCCTGGCCACAGTCTTCACACATAAGGTTTAAACAAACCCGAGCATTCGGCAGTTCAAAAGAAATCAGCGTACCACTTTTGGGCCATTTTGCGTGTATGTGGAATTGCCACTCACACCAAGATATATCGCCTCGAGTTGTGAGGGGTGGGTTGTCCGTCCATGTACATTTGTTTCTAAACCCCTTTTGCTGCCTCTCAAGGCACCATATACCGTAAGACAAGGCATCTTTATCAAGGTTCTCCCCTTCATTTGTATAGTTAAACGTTACCATGGCGTCGGAGGCTCCCTTTGTTATTGGATCCCATGTAAGGGGAGAAGCAAAAACCGATAGAAGAGATATGCAACCATCTAATTCCTGGAAATATTCGCGATCAATTTTCCAGTTTGAGGGCAAAACGAGTTCGATGCCTTGTGCAGGCATAGTATATCGGATTTGGGTGCCAAAAGACTTTTCCCGCATCTGGGCAAGTTGAGACGATCGCTTATAGTATTCTTGATCATGATCTATCATAAGCAGCTGGGATTGGAGTGGCGCATCGGAAGCCAGGGGTTCCTTCCTGGATATTTCACGACATTCTGAATAGTATTTCTGCGCCAACTCAATATCACCAAGATCTGCATATGCACGCCACCGCTCTTTAGCAATCATGAATATATATGTCGCTTCATCATAGTACTGGGGTTTTGCTTCTGAAGCGAGTTGTAGATATTCAAGTGCTCGCCTACTATCGCCCAGACTGAATGCTGCTGCCGCGCAATTAAGATATGCCTCTCCAAATTCTGGTAACTCTTTCAAAACAACCGCTTCATGCTCAAGTGCGGCATACTCATGGTGAGGTTGTCCCAGTAGATATCTGGAATAGGAGTGGTGGACCATTGCTAATAGTTGCTTTGAATCCACAGAAAGATTTGTAGGGATTTCAAATCCAAGTTCTTTAATGTCTTTTTCCAGTTCATGCTTCCAGTTGATACTCGGGCCTGTTGAGTGGACCAGCTCATAGCCTTCTGCGTCGATGTCCGGCAACCTCATGCCCGCCAACATAGCGGCCAGCTCATATTCGTGTTCAATTTTCCTGTGAGATTCCCAGTCACGTCTCTTGTGAAGGCCAATTTGTTGATAAAGGTCAGCGAGAAGAAGGTGTGCTCGTATTTCAATCCACTTGCCTGAGTAGAATATTCGCGGGTCAACGTGGTTAAATATCCGATAAAGAATACGAATGCCCCGAAATGGCCGTCTATTATCCGAATAGGCACTTGCAAGTAAGTAAGCAAAATATCTATCGCGTGGGAACCAGCGGATACACTTTTTGAGCAACCGCAACAATAGGGAGTTATTCTGGTAACAGCTTAAATATCCAGCAAGAGTTTTGAGCTCTTGCTGATACTCATACCTATGCGCTTTCCTGAAGCGTCGTCCTACAGACAGACAGGTCATTAGAATGGCTCCGGCAAATTCTGAATTTGGTTTTCGGGGGCCAAACTGGCCATCATAGACAACGACTTTGCCATTATTAATCGGCCAGATAGAAAGAATCAGATGATTAAGCTTTCTAGAGTTGACTATGCACGGCTCATTTCTAGCAAGATATTTGAGATATTCTAATCGTGGAGGCAAACCATAGCCTCTGATCGATTCAATTGCTTCATATACCCATTGTTGTTGAACGGATAGTTTCGCCTTGAATAGATCCCATACTTGAGTTTGGACGGATATGTATTTCTCCGCATCTTCTCGGGTAATCTCGGACCAGGGTGCGAATGAAGAGAAGAATGTCGCAATAGTGCTGAATCGACCATCACACGCGCCTTCTAGTATTTGTCGGGCATCCTGATTAATGTCAACATTGAGCGCGGCTTCTAAAGATCTAAGAAAGATCTTGTGCTCTTCCTCTGTCACCTGTGGCATTTCAATTAAGCTGAACCCATTTAACAGACCGCAGGCCTCTTGTTGAGAAATCGGCATGCGGTAGCTATTTACCGTTACGATAATGCCAAGCAAATCCACTCGCGCTTCAAGCGCATTGCGCAATCGTATCAGATTTGCAAGTGCATGGGCATGAGCTGATTTTCGATCTTCAAATGAAAGGGAAGATGATGGAGCCGAACCAATGTCGTAGTCATCAATGAAAACAATAACCTTCCTGACTGATGACAGCTTTGGAAGCGGCGCTTTTGCATCAATAAACCCGCGGGCCATATAGACGGTATCAGCTTGAATTGTTTGGTAGAATGTCAGAATCGTATCTATGGCGGCGCGGGATTTTCCCGCCCCAGCGGGTCCATATATTATTTGGAATCGGGCACTACTATGTCTGGATTGCGTGCTATGAATATTTGGAGGTATTGATCTTAGTGGGGATGCAACAGCGCCAGGCAGATCATGTACGGAGAGCGCAATGAACGGTGAACCAGAATCGCGCTTACTTCTTCTGAAAAACTGGATGATTCCCAATATTGAAGCCATAACCCCAAGAACGGAAATAGCTATTTTTACCCAACTCATATTATACCCATTTACCAAAAGTTGAGTATGTGAATTCACATCGTGAATAATAATAGGCATTCATTTGATTGCAGTCAATATGGAAGTAAAGGGGTCACCCATTAGGGGCGCATCTGCGTTTCGGTGCACCCTTGAGGTCATATTGAAAAGGGGTCAGTCCTATAATTTAATAATGCGTCCCGGTCCCGGCCCGCCTTCCCCCATTCGTGCTATTCGCTTGATTCGTAGTGGCGGCTGTTGGCTGTTCGCCCCCGCCTTCCTCCTTTCGTGCCTTTTCCGCCACGGGCGGACAGGCGCGCTTTTCGTAGTTGAGTATCCCAGGCTTGTGCCCGATCAGTCTTCCGGCCAGACGGTCACGGTTTTTCCGCGCGCGGCCAAGATGGGCTGGGCGATCTTCTGGAGTTTGATCACGACCTTGACCTTGTCAGGCCAGGACAGCTTGCGTTGCTTCGTCCGGTAAGCCGCCTTGCCCGCCGGGGCTTCGGCCACGGTTATGCGCTTCGGGTCCATTGGGTGAATTTCTCCAGCAATCCGTGGCGTTTCAGAAGATCGTCCAGCCGCGCCCGATCCAGCACGGCGGCATCCAGGAACATCTGCACCCGCTGGCGGTCCTTTGCCCGGCCGGCCTGCACGGCCACGGCGACGAGATGCTCCGGAGAGAACACCCGCGTTTCCACGTCCGCGTAGGGCACTTCCCGGGCTTGCGCCAGGGCCTCGTCCAGCAAGGGCGTTCCCGCCGGCAAGAACTGAACCGGGATTCCCTCGATCATCACGCATTCGTCCTTGGCCGGATATCCGCGCCTGTAAAGTTCCGCGTACAGCGGGGCCCGCGTCACCAACCCGCCCGTTTCCGGCAACACGACAAACACGTCCAAATCGAAGGTGGTGAACGGCTCGACATAGAAGGTCGCCCCCATGGCACCGCCGATGGTATATCGGCCGACCACGCCATCCCGCTCCAATCCGTTCAACGCCTGAAGCGCTTTCTTCATGCGGAAGATGTATCACGTTTTGCGGCTGCCCCGCAAATCCGCAATCGCCTCGCGTCACAATTTCAACCGGGTGGCCTTCTCGACATCCGCCTTGATCCGCCGCGCCCAACGGGCGCAGCTACAGGCGAACCGATCCGCCCGGCCACCAACCACCAACGATCAACCGCGCCCTCCGGGTGCCCCGCCTTCCCCACAGGCCCCCTGGGTATAGCTCAGGAATCCGCTCGTGCCCGCCAAGCGACCTCGCCGCAGCCGGTTGCCCCCAATCTGAAATCGCCCTAATCCAAACCGACTTTGCCCCTGTAGAATTTTTTGCCGCCTTCGGGCAGATCGTATTCGATGTTCATTTCGCCGACCCCTTGGTGTTTGAAGATGTTGGACCAAGGAGGAGACACAAAGGCATTGTCTGGATCCATGAGGCGCGGAGATTCATCGAGGTAATAGAACCTTTGGGGAGACGTTTCTCTGATAAGGAAAGTCAGCTTATCCCCGTCCCGCCCGATGGTCATCTGCTGAAAATAACTGGCAGGGTTCGTTGGGTTGGTATCGGCGACGTATTCTTCCCACGCCAGGTTGCCATCGAGATCGGTATCGCTCAGCGCCAGCCCGTCCGGATCTTCGATGTCGGTGTAGTAGCGCGCCAGCCACCACAGCGGGACGCCGTTGGTGGCGTACGCCGCCGGCCACGGCCGGCCGGAGGCCACGCTGGAAGACGCGCTGGTTCCCGCGGCGTTGCCGGCGCGCACGCGATAGAAATAGGTCTGGCCGGGAACGAGGTCTTCCAAGGCGTGGACGCAGGCGGGGCCGACGGGCGCGTTGCTGCAGCCTGACAGGTAGTCCGTGAATTCGGCGTCGAGGGCGACGTCGAGAAAGTAGTTCGTCGCACCGGCGCAGGACCGCCACCGGGCGTCGAACCGGTTGCTCGTGAGGTTGTCCGGAGCCAGGACGAGCGGCGCGTTCGGCGCGGTGGAAAAGACATCCTCCCAGGCGTCGGCGTCCGACACCTTGAGGAATTCGTAGGTGCCGCCGTCGCGGTCGTCGGCCGCGTTGAAGACGATGGGGGTGCTGACGCCCTCATAGGCCGCCGCCTGGTCGCGGATGGCCTGGCGGACTTCGGCGACGGTCCCGGTGCCGCCTGTTTGCTGCAGCGCGAGGGCGGCGAGCCGCAGCGCGTCGTAGGAGAGCACGGCGAAGGTGCGCGGCGGATGCCCGACCTGAGCCTGGATCCAGTCGGCCACCTCCGCGTATTTCGCGTTGGTGCAGGCCGCGGGCTGAGAACAGACGAACCGGGTCAGGCGGGCGGTCTCCCGCGCGGCGGGATTGGCCAGCAGCGTTGCCGGCCATGCCTTCGGTGCCGTACCAGCGCACGGAGGTCAGCGCCGGATACGCCCCGGCCGCCTCCAGCAACTGCACGCCTTCGTCGAAGGCCACAATCAGCACGCCCAGGTGTTCCTCGCCCGACTGGGCGATCTCGGCCGCCACGGTGTCGTTGAAGTTCGACATCACTTCGCCGAAGAGTTCCGCTGCCCGGGGATAGTACTCGCTATAGAACACGGTGTTGCCCAGCACGGTTTCGTATTCTTCGCGGAAGGCCTCGCGCATCCCGTCGCCGTACATGTCCGAGCGTTTCAGCACGGCCAGGCGGGTAATGCCGTCGGCCGCGATTTGCCGCGCCAGTTCGCGGGCCTGATGGGAATCGTCCATCGTCAGCCGCATCAGGTTGTCGTCCGGAATCGCCAGCGGAACCGCCGTGGCGGAACTGGACAGCAGCAGCATCCCGACGCCGTTGGTGGCCAGATGTCGCAGGGCTTCGCACTCGGCGCTGCTCTCCGGCCCCAGCACGACCTGCACGCCGTTGGTGTACAGCGCCTCCAGCCTCATCGCGGCCAGGAGCGGATCCGCATCCGTGTTCTCCACCCGCAGCTCGATGGCCGGCATGCCCGGCACCTCGGCCAGGTCCGCCAGCGCCTTGCCGTAGGCCGAGGTGTAGGAGCTGCCGATGTCCGCCAGGTCGCCGGTCAGCGGCACCAGCGCGCCGATGCGGATCGGGCCGGCGTCCTTTGCTCCGGTCGGCAAACGCGCCGCCGGTGCCGTCGGCCATGCTTTGGGCTGGGCGAGTTCCGTCCCGGCGGCGCCGAAGCCGCCGCTTTGGACATACATCGCCACGCTGCAGCTCATATCGAATGGATACCAGTTCTCGTAGCCGGCCATCACCGTGGAACTCAGCGGACGGAACACGTCGTTGAGCACGTACATCGTCGTGCCCCAGCGCATCGAGGTGGACAGGATGGAATAGTGTTCGGGCACGGAGGGCGTGGCTTTGATCCGCAGCATCACGACCTCGCCCGTGGTCGAGCAGCCCGAGAGCGAAAAACCCCGGTAGCTGCAGATGCCCCGGTAGGCCTGGTAGTTCGACCGGTCCCGCAGCAGATTCATCTGGTAGCGATCCCCGTAGCCGTTCGTCAGCACCAGGCTGAACGCCTTGGGTTCGGCTTGCGGCACGGCCGGCTCGGACAGGATTTCCCGCATCACCCGCTGCTCGTCCAGAACCGGCTCCGGCGACGCCGCCAATTCCTTCGCGAGGCGCGCGGCGATCCCTGCGGCGCCGAACCCGCCGCTGTTGACATACATCGCCACGCTGCAGCTCATGTCGAAGGGGTACCAGTTCTCGTAGCCCGCCA
>CAZHSS010000069.1:0-7635 GCA_964535205.1 uncultured Verrucomicrobiota bacterium | reverse complement strand
GTTCAGGTGGTTGGTGGTTGATCGTTGGTCGCCCCACTTCTCTCTGAACCTCCGCGCCCTCTGCGGCAAATAGTCTTCCCCGTTCATGCTTTTCGCGCTTTTCGCGACTTTCGTAGTTTCTCCCCTCCCAATCCGGGCAAGACGGAGCTTGCCCCTCCGGGAATCTCCGATTAGGGACTCGGTTTGGCCAGCGCCGCGTGCACCAGCCCCAGCAGCACCGCGCACGCCGTATCCGTGCGCAACGCCCGCGGCCCCCACGACACCGCCTCGAACCCATGCGCCGCCAGCAGTTCCAGCTCAAACGGCGTCCAGCCCCCCTCCGGCCCCACCGCCAGCAGCACGCGACCTTCCCGCGGCAGCGCCGCCAGCGTTTCCGCCGGGAACGCCCCCGCCCCCGGATGCGCCGCCAGCTTCGCCGCATACGGGCCGAAGGCGTCCAACTCGTCTTCGATGAGCTTCCGGAACTGCCGGTGCACACTGACCTGCGGCAGCCGCGTGTCCCGCGCCTGCTGCAGGCCTTCGATCAGTCCTGCCCGGATGTGCTCCGGCCCCAGCACATGCGTATCGAAGTAGTTCCGCTCCGTCTTCCACGCATTGGAAATCAGAATCCGCCCCACCCCCAGCGACGCCAGCACCGGCCACAGGCGGTTCATCACCTTGGGCCGCGGCATCGCCAGCAGCACATCCGCGCGGGGTGGCGGCGGCACTTGACCGGTCCAGGTGCATCGCAACGGCAGCGGCTCCCCGGCCTTCGTCACCGTGGCGGTTCCCGTCGGGCCATCGATCACCCCGACGCGGATCTGCCCCCCCTCCCCCGCCTTCAGCACCTCGCGCACATGCCGCGCGCGCTTGCCGGACAGCACCGCCGTCCCGTCCGCCCGGATTTCCTCCGGCTTCAGAAGAATGAGGTTCATGCTCGAATGACTCGGACGGCGCGGCGCGCCGTCCCTACCTGTTCCGACCCCCTCATCGCACTCTGCGCCCTCTGCGGCGGGATTCTAATCCATCTGCACGTCGTGCGTCGCCTCGAACGCGGTGATCTCCGCTTCGTGCTGCAGCGTCAGCCCGATGGCATCCAGCCCGCTCAGGAGCTTTTCCTTCACGTCGGGCGTGATGTCGAACCGGAATACCCGCTCTTCCGCGCCGCGGACCGTCACGGTCTGCGCTTCGAGGTCCACCGTGGCCTCCAGCTTGCGGCCCTTGGCCGCATCGAAGATCCACTGCACTTCGTCGCTGGACAGTTCGATCGCCAGCAGCCCGTTGCCGTAGCTGTTGTTCCTGAAAATGTCCGCAAAGCCGGGAATGCGCTTCTCGCCGCTCCCGCGCCACGGGGCGATCACCGCCCGGAAGCCGTACTGCTGCACCGCCCAGACCGCGTGCTCGCGGCTGGACCCGCAGCCGAAGTTGTTCCCGGCCACCAGCACTGAGGCGCCTTCGCGTTCCGGCGCATTCAGCTCAAAGGCAGGATCGGGCGACCCGTCCTTCAGGTACCGCCAGTCGAAGAACAGCGCGGGACCGAATCCGGTCCGCTCAATGGACTTCAGAAACTGCTTCGGGATGATCTGGTCGGTATCCACGTTGGCGCGTTCGAGAACCGCCACCGTGCCGGTAAAGGTTTTGAATGCGTCCATCTTAGTTGCCTCCTTCGAGCCAGGTGCGCACGTCCACGAAATGCCCCGCCACCGCGGCCGCGGCGGCCATCACCGGGCTGACCAAGTGGGTGCGCCCGCCCGCGCCCTGCCGCCCCTCGAAGTTGCGGTTCGACGTCGAGGCTGCCCGCTGCCCCGGCTCCAGCCGATCGGGATTCATCGCCAGGCACATGCTGCAGCCCGGGTTGCGCCACTCCGCACCGGCCGCCAGGAACACCTTGTCCAGTCCCTCGGCCTCGGCCTGCGCCTTGACCTTGGCGGACCCCGGCACCACCAGCGTCTGCACGTTCTTCGCGACGGTCCGGCCCTTGAGCACGCCGGCCGCTTCGCGCAGGTCTTCGATCCGCCCGTTTGTGCAGCTGCCGATAAATACCACGTCCACGGCGATGTCTGTCATCGGCGTGCCCGGCTTCAGGTCCATGTAGGCCAGCGCCTTTTCCACGTCCTTGGGCTGCACCGTCGGCACGTCGTTCGGACCCGGCACCGCGCCGTCAATGTCCGTGATCATTCCGGGGCTGGTGCCCCAGCTGACCTGCGGCGCCAGCGCCGAGGTGTCCACCTCGATCTCGCGGTCGAACACCGCGCCGTCGTCGCTCTTCAGCGTCTTCCAGAAGGCGATGGACTTGTCCAGCGCCTCCCCGCGCGGCGCGTAGGGCCTGTCGCCGCTGGCAATGTAGTCAAACGTCGTCTCGTCCGGGGCGATCATGCCCGCGCGGGCGCCGGCCTCGATGGACATGTTGCAGATGGTCATGCGCCCCGACATCGGCAGCGCACGGATGGCCTCGCCGGCGTATTCCAGCACGCAGCCCGTCCCGCCCGCGGTGCCGATTTCCCGGATCAGCCGCAGGATGAAATCCTTGGCCCCGACCCATTTTCCCGGCCGGCCGGTGAACGTCGCCCGCATCGAGCGGCTCCGGCGCTGCCACAGCGTCTGAGTCGCCAGCACGTGCTCAACCTCGCTGGTGCCGATGCCGAACGCCAGCGCGCCGAACGCCCCGTGCGTCGCCGTGTGCGAGTCGCCGCAGACGACCGTCAGCCCCGGCAGCGTCAGCCCCAGCTCCGGCGCCATGATGTGCACGATGCCTGTCGAGGGGTCGCCGATCCCGAACAGCTGCAGACCGAACTCCTTGCAGTTCCGCTCCAGCATGTCAATCTGCGCCTTGGCGATCCGGTCCATGATGTTCTTCGGATCCACCGTCGGCACGTTGTGGTCGATCGTTGCCACGTTCAGCTTCGGCCGCCGGACCTTGCGCCCCGCCAGTCGCAGTCCTTCGAACGCCTGCGGACTGGTCACCTCGTGCACCAGCTGCCGGTCGATGTACAGCAGGGCCGATCCGTTCGACTCCTCGCGGATCACGTGCCGCGTCCAAACCTTGTCGTATAGTGTCGTGCTCATATGGACTCCGGACTATACGGACCGCCCCCGCCCCGCGCAAGCCCCGCGTCCCGATTATCCCTCCGCAACATACTCGTTCCTATTCTGAATCGTAGTCGTAATCCTAATCTTAATCCTCTGTCTGGCTTTGAATTCCAGCTCCGTTGACGATAGCGATAAGGATTATGATCAGGAGTAAGATTATGAGTATGATTGACGCCCAGAACGCCCTGAAATATCCCTTGCATTCCTCCGGCCTCTCCCGTAGATTCCCCCGCGAGTTTTGCGTGTGCAAAACCGGAAGCGAAGATCCCCGGCGGCCCTCCGCCCGGGACCAAAGCGGATTGACCGGCCCGACGCCGGTCCATGCCATAAAGAGAGGAACACATCATGGTCACCATGACGACCGCCAACGTCCGCCAGGACGTCAGTATCCAGGACCTGCTTGAAGCCGGCCTGCACTTCGGACACCGCACCAAACGCTGGAACCCCAAGATGCGCAAGTTTCTGTTCGGCCAGCGCAACGGCATCTACATCATTGACCTCGAGCAGACCCTCGACGGCCTGCAGAAGGCCCGCCAGTTCATCTACGACACCGTGTCGCGCGGCCGCCAGGTCCTGTTTGTCGGCACCAAGAAGCAGGCCCAAGGTGCCCTCAAGGCCGTCGCGGCCGAACACCAGCAGCCGTACGTGGTCAACCGCTGGCTCGGCGGCACGCTGACCAACCACGAAACCATCCGCAAATCCATCGCCCGCATGCGCGAAATCCAGCAGATGGAAAAGGACGGCTCCATCAACAGCCTGCCCAAGAAGGAAGTCTCCAAGCTCCGCCACGAGCTTTCGAAACTGGAGTACAACCTCAGCGGCATCGCCGACATGCCCGGCAACCCCGGCGCGCTGTTTGTCGTGGACATCAACTGCGAGGCCATCGCCGTGGCCGAGGCCAACCGCCTCAACATCCCCGTCATTGCCCTCGTGGATGCCAACGTCAATCCCGACCCCGTGGACTATCCCATTCCGGCCAATGACGACGCCATCCGCGGCATCAAGCTGATCGCCGAACTGATCGGCATCACCGTCAAGCAGGCCCAGGCCGAATACTCCAAGATCGCCGCCGAAGAAGCCCGCCGGCGCGCCGCCGAAGAGGCGGAAGCCGCCGCGCGCGCCAAGGCCGAACGCGAAGCCCGCGAAAAGGAGAAAGCCGAACGCGCCGCCGAAGCCGCCCGCCTGAAGGCCGAAAAGGCCGCCAAGGCCAAGGCGGACAAGGAAGCCGCCGAGGCCGAAGCCAAGGCCGCCCCGGAAGCGGACGCGCCCGCCGCCGAGACAGCCGCCGACGCCCCGGCAGACGCGCCGGCCAAGAAACCCGCGCGCAAGGCCAAGGCCAAGACCGAAGACGCCCCGGCGGCCGAAGAAGCCCCGGCCGCGCCGGAAGCCCCAGCCGCCCCCGAAGCCCCCGCGTCCGAAGCGGCTCCCGCCGAGGAACCCAAAGCCGAGTAATCCCCCCGGGCGGCCGGGCGCCCTGCGCGCCCCCCGCCCGAGCCCCAACCGAACCCTGTAACAGAAAAGGAATCCCCCCATGGCAGATATTTCCGCCTCATTGGTCAAAGAACTCCGCGACGAAACCGGCGTAGGCATGATGGAGTGCAAGAAAGCGCTCGTCGAAACCGGCGGCGACAAGGAAGCCGCCATCAAGAAACTGCGCGAAGCCGGCATGCAGATGGCCGCCAAGAAAGCCTCCCGCACCGCCAAGCAGGGCATCATCGCCGCCAGCGTCGCCCCCGACGCCCAGTCCGGCCGCATGATCGAAGTCAACTGCGAGACCGACTTCGTCACGAAGAACGACCTTTTCCAGTCCTTTGTGTCCGAGCTGCTCCGGGAGGCCGACGGCCTGGCCGACGACACCATCGGCGAGGCCTGCAAGAGCAAGGTGGAAGCGAAGATCGCCGAAATCGGCGAGAACCTCGTCGCACGCCGCAACCTGACCTATACGGTGCAGGGCACCGGCGCCGTCGCCGCCTATGTGCATCTCGGCGGCAAGCTCGGCGTCCTCGTCGAAGTCGGCTGCACCAAGCCCGAATCCGTACAGCAGGACGCCGTCAAGGCCATGCTGGCGGATCTGACGCTGCACATCACCGCCGTCAACCCCGCCTGCATCACCCGCGACCAGGTCCCCGCCGAAACCGTCGCCGCCGAAAAGGACATCTACGCCAAGCAGGTCGAAGGCAAGCCCGCCAACATCATTGACAAGATCGTGGCCGGCAAGCTGGAGAAGTTCTACGGCCAGATCTGCCTCGTGGAGCAGCCGTTTGTGAAGGACCAGGACAAGACCGTCGGCGCCGTCCTGGCCGATGCCGGCAAGGCCGTCGGCGACGAATTCACCATTCGCCGCTTCGTTCGCTGGCAGCTCGGCGCCTGATCCGCGCCATGCGTCCCCCGCGGCGGGCCCCGGCCCGCCGCTTTTTTTCAGCCTGTCATGCCGGCTTGCCATGCCTGCTTGCATGCGGTATTGTGCAGGCATGATGAAACCCGCCCCTGCCCCGCAATATACCCTGCGAAATGTGCCCGAACCGGTGGACCGCCGGCTCCGCGAAACCGCCGCTCAATACGGGCACAGCCTCAATCAGACGGCGCTCGAGGCCCTCGCCCGCGGACTGGGCATGGAGCAGGATCTCCGGCTGGCTCATGACCTGGACGACTTGGCCGGCACCTGGGTCGCGGACCCGGAATTCGACCGGGCCATGGAATCCATGAACCGCGTGGACCCGGAGCTGTGGCAGTGAATCTGGCCATCGACACCAACCGCTACCGCGATTTCTGCGAAGGCCGGGAACCGGCCGTCCGGATTTTCCAAACCGCCGCCCGGATTTTCATGCCATTCCCCGTGCTGGCTGAATTGAGAGCGGGATTTGCCTGCGGACGCCTCGCCATGCGGAATGAACGAACCTTGAATCTGTTCCTGGGGCGCCCCCGGGTGACCACGCTGTTTGCCGACGAACAAACCATCTTCCATTATGCGCGTCTCTTTGCCCAGCTTCGCCGGCAGGGCACCCCCATTCCAACGAATGATCTCTGGATCGCCGCCCTGGTCCAGCAGCACAACCTGGTGCTGTACACCCGCGACCGGCATTTTGACCGACTCCCCCAGCTGCCGCAGATCGATTAGCCCCCCCCGCCCGCGCGCCGGGCGCATCTGCGATTGGGTGCATGCTGGGCAAAAAGGCCTTGTAGTCCTGTATGGCTGTCATCCCGAGCGGAGTCGAGGGATCTCGGCTTGGTCCCGAAGGCTGGCCATCGGGATTGTGCTCAGATATTTCGACTCCGGCGCTACGCGCCTACGCTCAATATGACCCCAAGGGTGCACCGAATCGCAGATGCGCCCCCGCGCGCCGGACAATTCAGAACGCGAGCTTGATCCCGCTCATGAAGATCACCAGGTCGTCATACGCTTCGCCGGGGCGGTCCAGGTCGTAGCGGCGCACCGTGGCATACAGTTCCGAGGACACGGCCTCGACCCGCTGATTCAGCATGAGGCCGTGCGACTCCGCCAGGTCGCCCGGCCGGCCGATTTCCTCGTTGCGCGAATAATCCGCCGCGAGCATCGTCTCGCCGCACGGAAACCATTCCATCCGCCAGCCGGCCTTGACATAGAACGACAGCGGCGACGCGTCCCCGTCCGTGTCCTGCCCGCCGGCCGCCGCCGTCAGGTTCAGCCCGCATCCGAGCCGCAGGGAACAGGAACCGCTGACCTGATCCACGCCGGGCGCTTTGCGCGCATACGCGACGGCCGACGCAATCTGATGCGCCCCCAGGACGGCCTGATGCCGCAGGGCCGCATCCCAGGCGTCGCCGCCGGCGAAGGAAATCGCCGCGGACAGCCCCCGCCAGCCGGGAGAATCGTAGCGGATCCGGTCATCCCGGTGCAGGCCGTCGAAGTTGTTAAACACCTGCTTGACGGCCGGCCCGTTGGTCCCCGGACCGAACACCAGACTGCCCGCGGCAAACCGGACCTGGCTGTAGCCGGTCACGTAGGTGCCGCTCAGATCCTCCTCGGCCGTCCCGTTCGACGCCATGTCGCCCTGCCCCGCGGACAGCGTTCCGAAACGCGGGCTTTTCACGTAGGCTTCGATCTTGCGACCATCCACCTTGAATTCCGGATCCGGCCCGCCAAACACAACCTCCGCCGAATTGTCGGACTTGAATCCCAGCTCGATCTGGCCGCCCACGGTCACTTCCCCCCAGCCCTCCTGCCGGTAGTCGCCGGCCACCCCCAGGCGGGACGGCGAACTGTCGTTGTCCACATGGAACCATTCCGAGTCCGTGCCGTTGTCGGCAAACAGCGCCGCCCGGTTGATCTGCCCCCAGAGCCGCACGTCCGCCCCGCGAAGCGTCCGAACCAGCCGCTCGCCCCCGTTCGTTTCGGCGGCCGGGGCCATCCCCGCCGCGCCAACGGCTATCCCCACCGCCAACACCCATCTCCAGACACGTGGACTCATCTATGCTCCTCAGCACTCCGCCGATTCTTCTGCGCCCATCTTGACCGACCGGACCCGCCCCGTCAAGCGGCTGCCCCTGCCGGCCCCCAAACAAAAAGAAGCCGGTTTGCAGATGCAA
>CAZHSS010000068.1:0-7649 GCA_964535205.1 uncultured Verrucomicrobiota bacterium | reverse complement strand
CAGGAAGTCCTCGTAGTCCAGCAGCAGTTCATCGAGACTGGCCCGGGCCACGTTGACCAGGCGCAGTTCGGTCTGGCTTGACACGGCCGCGGCGCGGCTGCCCTCGGCGATGTTCTGGCGTCCGCTGCGCGCGGCCTGCACCATCTGGTCGGTCGTGCGTGAACGCGGGTCCAGGAAGCGCTCGCAGAATTGGACCGTGGCGTCGTAGATGAGGGTCGCCGTCTGGAAACTGCGCAACTGGCGGTAGCCCCCGCTGGGGCGCAGGCGGCGGCGGGGCAGCGGGGTGGGGGCATCGGACGGAGGGGACAGAGGGGACGTATCGGGTGCCGCGGACAGATCCGGCGGATCGGTCGGATCGGTCGGATTCGGCGGGTGATTTGAAGGAAGCGGGTTCATGCCCCCGCCTGTTTCTTGCGGGGTGTTTCGGCGGTTTCGCGGGTTTCGCCGGCCCACTCGCGGGAGAAGGCGATGGCGCGGGTCTTGATCTCGGTCCAACCCAGTGGCATGAAAGGAGTGTAGCAGGCCGGGGTGGACAAGGGGAGAAATAGTGCGGGGGCGGGGTCGGACGGATCTGACTGATCCGACGGATCGGGCGCTGGCGGACGGTTGGGGTGGAGTTTGTTTCCATTCACGGCGAAACGCGGTAGAGTGGAGGTGAAGCCAACGAAAGGAGATGATCATGGCGTTTACCCTGGAGATCGGAGCGAAGGCGCCGGAGTTCGTGCTGCCGGCGACGGACGGCAAGAAGTACTCCCTGGAGGATTTCGCGGACGCGGAGGTGCTGGTGGTGTTTTTCACCTGCAATCACTGTCCGTATGTGATCGGTTCGGACGAGGTCACGCGGGCCACGGCCGAGAAGTTCCGGGGCCGGGGTGTGCGGTTTGCGGGCATCAATTCCAACAGTCCTAACACGTATGCGGAGGATGATTTCGTGCACATGGTGGGGCGGATGGAGGAAAATCATTTTCCGTGGGTGTATCTGCACGACGCGAGGCAGGACACGGCGCGGGCGTACGGGGCGCTGCGGACGCCGCACTTCTTCGTGTTCGACCGGAACCGCCGGCTGGTCTATACGGGCCGCGGGGTGGACCATCCGCGGGACACCTCGAAGATGACGGTGAACGATCTGGAGCGGGCGCTGGAGGAAATCACGTCGGGCCGGGCGGTCAGCGTGCCGCAGACGAATCCCATCGGGTGCAACGTGAAGTGGGAGGGGAAGGATGCGCACTGGATGCCGCCGGAGGCCTGCGACCTGGTGCGGTAGGCACGCCGGGAATCGGATTGCGGGGGGGGGCGGGCGTGTGCTTCAATTCCGGGCATGAAATTCGCGCTGGTGCAGATGAATCCGACGGTGGGGGCGGTGGAGGACAACGCGGCGAAGATCGTGCGCTGGGCGCGCGAGGCGGCGGCGGCCGGCGCGGACGCGGTGGTGTTTCCGGAGCTGGCGCTGTGCGGGTATCCCCCGGACGACCTGGTGCTGCGCCCGCGGTTCATGGATGCGGTGGACGCGGCGGCGGAACGGCTGGCGGCGGAACTGCCGCCGGAACTGCTGTGCATCGTCGGGGCGCCGGTCCGCGAGGAGGGCAAGCTGTACAACGCCGCGCTGCTGTTGCACGGCGGGCGGCGGGCGGCCGCGGCGAAGAAGATCCGCCTGCCGAACTACGGAGTGTTCGACGAGCGGCGTCTGTTCACGCCGGGCGGGGAACCGCTGGTGTTCGACTGCGGCGGCGCGCGTTTGGCGGTGCACATCTGCGAAGATTCCTGGTGGCCGGAGGGCGAGGCGTTCCGCGGGCTGAAGGGCCGCTGCGACGTGCTGGTGAATCTGTCGGCGTCGCCGTACTGCCGGGGGCGGGAGGGGGATCGCGAAGAGATGGCGCGCAAAGCCGTGGCGGCGGCGGGGGCGCCGATGCTGTACACGAATCTGGTGGGCGGGCAGGACGAGCTGGTGTTTGACGGCGGCGCGCTGGCCGTGGGGGCGGACGGTGGCGTGGCGGCGCGGTCGGGCCTGTTTTCCGAAGGCATGCTGCCGGTCGAGGTGACGGACTCCGGCGGGCGCTGGGCGCCGTTGCCGGGCCGCCGGGACCCGATGCCGGAGCCCCTGGAGGAAGTGTACGAGGCGCTGAAGACCGGGTTGCGCGATTATGTGAACAAGAACGGCTTTCCCGGGGTTCTGGTGGCGCTGTCGGGGGGGATTGATTCGGCCCTGGTGGCGGCGATTGCCGCGGATGCGCTGGGGAAGGATCGGGTTTTCGGCGTGACCCTGCCGTCTGCCATCACGTCGAAGGATACGCTGGCGGATGCGCTGGACCTGGCGGCCCGCCTGGGGATTCCCTGCCTGAAGATTCCCATCGCGCCGGCGGTCGAGGCGTTTGCCGCCCTGCTGGGGCCGGCGTGCGCGGAGGTGAAGTGGGCGAATCCGCTGCCGGGCACGCTGATGGAGGAAAATTTGCAGGCGCGGATCCGGGGCGTGCTGGTGATGGCGCTGTCGAACCGCTACGGGCACATGGTGGTCACGACGGGCAACAAGAGCGAAATGGCGACGGGCTATGCCACGCTGTACGGCGACATGGCCGGCGGATTCGCCCTGATCAAGGATGTGCCCAAGACGCTGGTGTTCGAGCTGGCGCGCTGGCGCAACCGCCGGGACGAGGTGATTCCGCCGAGCACGATTTCCCGTCCGCCGTCGGCGGAGCTGAAGCCGGGGCAGCTCGATTCCGATTCGCTGCCGCCGTACGACGTGCTGGATCCGATTCTGGAGCAGTACGTGGAACGGCAGGCGGGGGTGCGGGACATTTTGGCGGCGGGCGCGGACGAGAACGTGGTGCGCCGGGTGATCCGGATGGTGGACCGCAGCGAATACAAGCGGCGGCAGGGCGCGCCGGGGGTGAAGATCACGCCCAAGGCGTTCGGCCGCGACCGGCGGATGCCCATCACCAACGGATTCCGGGAATAGGCGGGGGTCTCAGGCCGGGGGCGGGGGGAATTCGAGGATGAACGTGCAGCCGGCGCCGGGCGCGGTTTCGACGCGGGCGCAGCCGTCGTGGGCTTCGACGATCTGCTGGACAATAGGCAGGCCCAGGCCGCTGCCGCCGGAGGCGCGCGAGCGGCTCTTGTCGGCGCGGTAGAACCGGTCGAAAATCCGCTGGGCGTCTTCGGGCTGGAGGCCGGGGCCGCGGTCGGTGACGGAGATTTCCAGCGATCCGTCGGGCAGGAGGCGGGCGCGGACTTCGACGGGCCCTTCCAGGGCGTAGAGGATGGCGTTCTTGACGAGGTTGACGATGGCTTCCTCGATGAGGCCGCTGTTGAGGGGCCAGACCAGATCGGGGGGGGCACTGGTTTCGATGGCGATGCCGGCGGCGCGCGCCCATTCGCGGCAGGTGGCGGTGGCGTCGTTGAGGACCGTGGCGACGTTCACGGGGGAGCGGGGGATGCCGTGGAGGCCGGCTTCGTTGCGCAGCCAGGCCAGCCGCAGCAGGTCGTCCACGATGCGGATGATGCGCTTGGCGTGGCGTTCGATGGTGCGGAGAGAGCGCTCGCGGAATTCGATATCCATTTCGCTGTGGCTCAGCAGGGTTTCCGTGTAGCCGAGAATGAGGGTGAGGGGGGTTTTGAGTTCGTGGGAGACGTTGGTGGCGTACTCCTCGCCGGCGGTTTCGAGGCGGCGCAACTGGGTCAGGTCGCGCAGGACAAACAGCAGGTGGGTTTTGCCGTCGGGGCCGGGGGGCAGCAGGGCGCCGGAAACCCGGCAGGGTTCGGAGGCGCCGGGCAGAAGGATCTCGCCGGTGCGGCGCGGGGGGCCTTCGCGGATTTCCCGGGCCAGTGCGGCGAGGGGTTCGTGGCCGGGGGTGTCCGCGAGCGACTGGCCCGACAGGGCGGCGGCGGGTTGCCCCAGCATGTTCGCGGCGGCGGAATTGGCGCGCAAAATGCGGTTGCCGGCATCGAGGAGCAGGATGCCGTCCTGCAGCAGCTCGAACAGGGCATCGAACAAGTCGCGGTCTTCGGCGATTTCGCGGGCGGCGGAGGCCACGTAGCGCCGGGTCCAGGTCTCCAGGCTGTCCGATGACCGGGCGGAGGGCAGATTCTCCAGCCCGGCATCCTGCAGAAGACGTTGGATATGGCGCCAAATCCGCCACTGATACACCAGGAGGCCGAGGACCTGCAGGCCGATCAGCAGCAGGGCCAGGACCCAGAAGTCCATGTCGTCGGGGAGAAAGCGGGGGCGGACGAGAAGGAAGACCAGCAGAACCGCCGCGGCGGCCATGGCGGTGTACAGAAAAATGAACCGGCGCGAAGAGAACGGCCGCGGCACGGACTCAGACTTCCTTGAAGCGGTATCCGATGCCCCGAACGGTCTCCACCCAGTCGCCCAGGCTGCCCAGCTTCTTGCGCAGGCTGACCATCTGGACATCCACGATGCGCTCGGTGACGGCATAGGATTCGCCGCGGACCTGATCCACGATCTGCTGCCGGTTGAAGGCGCGGCCGGGGCTTGACGCCAGCAGATGCAGAATGCGGAATTCGGTGCAGGTCAGGGCCACATCCTTGCCCTTGATTTCGACCTTGTGGCGGTCGGCGTCAATGGTCAGCGGCCCGATGTGCAGGACGGGGACTGAAGCGCTGCCGGCGGGCTCGGGATCGGGGCGGCGCAGGACGGCATGGATGCGCGCCACCAGCACGCGGGGGCTGAAGGGTTTGGTGACGTAGTCGGCGGCGCCCGTCTCCAGGCCGGCGATGATGTCGGCTTCGCTGTCCTTGGCCGTCAGCATGATGATGGGGATGTCGGCGGTGGCGGGGCGGGATTTCACGCGGCGGCAGACTTCGGTCCCGTTGATGCCGGGCAGCATGAGATCCAGCAGGATCAGATCGGGGTTCTGGGTGGCCAGATGTTTGAGGGCTTCTTCGCCGGTGCCGGCTGCCGTGACGGCAAACCCTTCGTGCTCCAGATGGAATTTCAGCAATTCCTGGATATCCTGTTCGTCTTCAACCAGCAGAATGCGTTCTCGGCTCATGGCGCCATCCTTTCCCGGAGGGAGGTGGAAATCTGCCCACACTGATCAGGATAGCGGTCGGGGGGAGGGGCGTCAATCGAGGAAACGGACGGTTTGGCGGCGGCGGGGGGCTGAACAGTCAGGCCGGAGAGGGAAAGAACGGCAAGACGGCGCGGAGGGCGCGGCGGGACTTGTCGCCGCAGGCGGGTTCGGCGCCCTCGCAGGGGAGGGGGCCGATGCGGGCGGGGATGTCGCGGAAGAGGCGGCGGATGTCGGCCGGGGAGGCGCCGGCGGCGAAGGCGAGGCCGGCGGCGAGCGCGGGGGCGGCCTTGGTGGCGAGTCCGCATTCGGAGGAAAGCCGGTCGTGTTTGTGGCTGAGATGCACCTGGGCCAGGAGGGAGAAAACAAGGGCGGGAAGAATGTCCCCGCCCCGCTGCCGGTAGAGATGGCGGTAGGGCAGGCCGAGGAAGATGCCCTGGTTGCCGGAGCCGGTGATGGTCATGACGGGGTGGGCGTAGCCGGCCATGCGGCCGGCGACGCGGCGGGCGACCTGGTCTTCGAGGCCGTAGCCGCGTTCAGAGGGCACCTGGCGGGTGATGAAGTCGAGCGCCAGGGCTTCGAGCTTCGGATCGCGCTTGCGGGCGAGGGCGAAGATCTCCTCCAGCCGGGGCGGCGGGGGGAAGGGGCGGGGCCGGGGGGTGAGATCGCGGCCGGCCACCACGAGCTGTTCGATGTGGTCGTGGCGGCCGTTCAGGAGGATGTGGGTATCTGCGCTGAACGACAAGGCGACAACCAGCCCGTTGCGGCGCACGGGGACGACGCGCAGCCAGTCGCCGTTTTTCATGAAGCGGCGGGCCAGGGGCAGGTCGAAGTCGGCAAAGACGTTGAAATCGTCGGCGCGGGAGGCGCGTCCGGCGGCGGCGGCGGCGAGGAGGCCGGGCTTGTTGAGGTGCGGCACGACGGCGGTGGAGGCGTTGCGGAAGGCGTCGCGGGAAATGCGCAGGGTGGCGTGCAGATCGCCGGGGACGGAAGCCGCGGGCAGGTGCCGGATCAGGGTGCGGAAGGCGTAGGCGATGGCGGCGGGTTCGGTGCAGCCGGCGACCTGCACGATCTCGCCCTGCAGGAGACGGAGGGCGTCGCGGAGAGTCATCGCCGCCATCCCCTCCGGTGGCGGCACGGACAGTCGCTCGGGCAGATGCCGGCCCGGCCGGGGCCGGCCTGGACCGGGCCGCCTTCCATCCGCAGGGATTTGCCGTGGATGAGGGCGTCGGCGATCTTGCGCCGGGCGGATTCGAGGGTGCGGGCGAAGGCGGAACGGGAAATGTCCATTTTTTCCGCCGCGGCCTCCTGGTAGAGGCCGTTGAGGTCGGCCAGGCGCAGGGCTTCCAGCTCGTCCAGCGTCAGCGCGGTTTCCTGCAGGCGGGTGAGGGGCACGCCGACGGGCTTGAAGCAGTTCACGCGCGGAACGAACTCGATCTTGCGGGTCTGGACGGGCCGGGGCATGAAAGGAACATATACCCAGAACGGGGAGGGCGTCAACCGCGGGAGTACAGGACGAGATGCCATAGGCTTCCTTGGTTCCCGGCATTCCGGGCATCAGGCTGGGCATGGGGGGCCGCCGGTCAGTGGGAATGGTGATGCCCGCAGCAGCCGGTGATGGCGTCCTTGTTCGGGGCGAACAGCAGCGGGAAGACGATGTCGCTGGTGCAGCAGGGGATCCAGACGGAGAGGAACAGGAAGACCGCGATGCCGCCGACAATCGGCAGGGAAGGAATCCCGCCCATGGCCATGGCGATATGGAACAGGGAGGCGCCGGTGCTGATCAGGACATGCAGGCCATGGGGGGTCCGGGTTTTGACGCTCCAGGCGCCCAGCGCGATGCCGACCAAGGCGAGCGGATTGACCAGCCACCATTCTTCGATGAACCCCAGGTGGACACCGGCGTTCGGGAGGCCCAGGATCCATTCACCCAGATAGGGAATCAGGCTGTCGCTCAGCGTGCCGATGCCGACGCCGCCGAGATAGCCGATGGCGAGGATGCGCCAGAACCCCAGGCCCCCGGCCCGCCGGAAGGTGGCCACGGTGGCCTGCGCGCTCAGCAGCACGTGCAGGGGATGCAGGACGGCGAACAGGTGATGCGCCGTACCGTCGGGGAGCGGCATCCGAAGCAGGCCCAGCAGCAGCAGGATGCCCAGCAGCGTCCCCGCCGCCGTGAAGGGCGCATGCGCCTTCAGTTCCTTGAAGATCAGCTTTCCGTGGTTCATGGGGAGTCCTCGTTTGCCTCGTTTTGCATTCGTCCGGGCTTGACCACCAGGCTGCCGACCGGCTCGCCGACGCGCCCGGCCACCAGCGGGCATTTGACGGTAAACAGGAAGAAGATGTTCCGGTCCACATCGGAGAGGGTTTCGTAGTTGCCCTGGCCCTTGGCGATGATGAGGTCGGCGCGGTCGAACCAGTCGCGGAAGTCCCGGGAACAGTCCTCCAGAATGGTGCCGGGGGCGTCGGAGCCGTTGTCGAGCACCGGGGCGATTTCCGGCAGGCCGGCGGCTTCGGCATCAACGGCGGTGGCATCGTTGAGCACGGGGGCGCCGCGCATGAAGACGGTGATTTTTTCCGCGGGGAGCTGTTCGATGAGCAGGCGGTCGAAGAAGATTTCGCCTG
>CAZHSS010000067.1:6831-7770 GCA_964535205.1 uncultured Verrucomicrobiota bacterium | reverse complement strand
CTGTTTTCCTGCTTATCCCCCTCTCCATTTTCATGAGTTCATGAGTTCTGATTAAGTTGGTTGCGGCTTTGCCGCGCTGTGTTATTCGTTTCATTCGTAGTTGGCTGTTCTGTCCCCCGTTTTTTCTGTCCTCTTTTTCGCGTTCTTCGCGCCTTTCGCAGTTTCCCCGGTTGTTGCTGGCTTCTTCACTCCGTTTTCTGATTCGTGTCATTCGTTTCATTCGTAGTTGGCTGTTCCGTCTTCTTCTCGGTTTCTCTCCCTTTTTCGCGTTTTCGAGCCTTTCGCAGTTTCTCCGCCGGCCTCTGGCTTGGCCCGATTTTCGGCTGTTTCCACCCGGCGGTTTGCCGCATACTGCCGGACTGAATGAATGAACCGCCCTCCATTCTGACCAATATGGCGTTTCACCAAAGCCGCCTCTGGCGCGACTCCGTGGAATCCATCTGCCGCCAGGGCGAATCGCCCGATGACCTGGGCACCCTGCGCCAGGCGTACCGACTGCTGCGGCGGCGGCCGGCATTCGATGCGGTCGTCACCATGGGCCCGCGCGTCTCGCTCGCCTACGGCCTCCTCTGCGCGCTGCTGCGCCGGCCGTCCAGGCAGATCATGACCGAGGTCTTTCTCGACCCGCCCCGCCCCGCCTGCCCCCTGTGGAAACTGAAAACCGCCCTGTTCCGATGGGTCGCCCGGCGCTCCCTCGGCCTCCTGACCAACAGCTCCGGCGAAGTGGAATTGATCGCCCGGCGCTTCCGCCTCCCGGAATCCCGCCTGCGGTTTGTCCCGATGTACACCACCATTGAAAACCCGGGGCTCCGGAAGGACAATGACGGCTCGGTGGTCTCCATCGGACGCACCCTCCGCGATCTCGATACCCTGGCGGCCGCCGCCCGGGAAATACCGGCGCCGGTTCTCATCGTGGCCGGACGGCGCGACCGCATCCCC
>CAZHSS010000067.1:0-6821 GCA_964535205.1 uncultured Verrucomicrobiota bacterium | reverse complement strand
GAAGATCCTCCGCGAGATCCCCCTGGAAGACACCTATGCCCTGCTGGCGCGCGCCGCCGTCGCCGTGGCCCCCCTGCTCCCCGCGGAACGATCCACCGGACAGGTGTTTTTCTTCGAAGCCATGGCCATGGGCAAGCCCGTCGTCGCCACCCGGTCCATCGGCACCACGGACTACCTGCGCGACAACGAAAACGCCCTGCTGGTCGAACCCGGCGATGCCGCCGGGCTGGCCGCCGCCGTCAACCGGCTGCTGACGAATCCCGACCTCGCCGCCCGCCTCGCCGCCCGGGCCCTGGAACAGTGCCAAAGCGAATGGACCCCCGACGCCCGCGCCCGCCGCAAACTCGCTGCCATCGGAGAACTGTGGCGCACCCCCGACGGCGAACCGCCTACTTCCTGATGAAACGATAGTAGATCAGGTTCCCCAGAAACTCGAAGATGGCCGAGACGGGGACAAACGTGCCCCGGCGTTCGTTTTTGAAAAACACGGTGGACACCTCTCCCACCGACAAATCGTGTTTCAGGGCCTCGATCATGATCTCGGCGTCTGTGAACCAGTCATTTGATATCAGGTTCATTTTCCGATACGCCTCGCGGGTCATGATCTTGGGCTTGGAATTGATGTCCCGGAAAACATGCGCGGCCGGATAAAGCAGGCGAAACAACAGATTGTAGAAACCGGAAATGGTCCGCCGGTACCAGCCGTCCTGCCGCTGCGCCCGGAAGGTTTTCACCAGATCGTACTTCCCCACCTGCAGCACGCGGTAGACCTTGATCACGTCGCTCATCGGCATCTGCCCGTCGCCGTCAATCACCGCAATGTGGCGGCCTCGCGCGGCCTCGAGCCCGGACCGCATGTCCCAGCCCATCATGCCTTCCTTTTCCCTGGCCACCACCGTGAACCGGGGCTTGCCGTCCGCCAGGTCCCGCAGCACCGCGGGGGTCCGGTCCTTCGTGTCCCCGGGCAGGTAGTTGCCGACCAGAACCAGCTCGTAGTCTATGCCCGCTTCCTCCATTTCCCGCTCCACCTGGGCCACCAGATCGCGCACCACATCGGCGGAATGGTAGCAGAGAATGACGACGGACAGTTCCGGAATGGCTGGGGTTTCGCTCATGAATTCTCCTAACGGCGCAACGGCCGGGTGAGTCGCTCGAACAGCGCATCCGGCAGCCAGCCGCCAAACCGGCCGACCGCCCCCACCATCCGGGGATAGTAGAAGGAAGCGCGCCGCGAGGGAAGCACGCTGTTCGCCAGATAGCGGGCCACGTCCTCGGGACGAGCCACGCCTCGCGGCGCCGCTTCCTCCGAACGAAAGCGGGGATTGATCGATGTGTGAACCGGCCCCAGAACCAGCCGCTTGAACGCCACGGGCTCCCCGGCGTGGCGAAGCCGCAGGGACCGGAACGCCATGGACAGCGCCGCCTTGCTGGCGGCATAGGCCGGGCAGTCGGCATCGGGCCAGCGGGCAAACAGGCTCGACATCGCGATGAACTGCATCGGCGGACGGGGCGTCCGGTCCATCCAGCGGGAAACCCAATAGAGGGCCCCCTCCACATTGGTGCGCCAGACTTCCCGCATCGGCTCCCAGGCCAGGGAGTTCCGCGGTTCTTCATATTCAATGGCCGCATTCAGTATCACCGCATCCGGAACAAATCCGGCGGCATCCATCTCTTCGCCCGCGCGACGGCAGGATTCGCTGTCCGACACGTCACAGACCAGATGTCGGCAGTCCCCCGTCAGCGCTTCCGTCGGCGACCGGGAAATCCCCCATACCGCATTTCCCCGCCGCGCCAGCTCCGCCGCCACCGCCCGGCCGATGCCCCGCGACACGCCTGTCACCATGCAGTTCATTTGTCTGCCCTCCCCGGATCCATCCCCGCGTATCCAATCGATACCCAGGCCGGCTGCGGCAGCGCCTCCGGACTCCGCAACTCCAGCTGCAGGATTCCACGGGGAAACGGGCCGGCCGCTTCAAGCCGCCGGGGAAGCGCCACATCCGCCAGCGGCAGATTTATTCGTTCATCTCCGTCCACGGCAACCTCCAGCGTCAGAGCCCGGGCCTCCGCCGACATATTCAGAAGATAGAAGGACAGACGCCCCGAGACACCGGCCGGCCCGCTGCCGGACCACTCCGCCCCGGCCGACGCCTGCCCGGCGTCCATGTTCAGTACCGCCTCGAACGGATGCAATGCGCCCGGCCCGATCCGCCCCCCTCCCGACACCGTCCACCCTTGGCTCAGGTCGCCGTAAAACCGATGCGCCGGCATGGCCCCGAGAAGACCCACCAGCAGGGCCAGGCAAACGGCGATGATCCCCGGCGCAACGCCGGCCCGCGCGGCAACGGCTTTCCAGGAAACCGCCTGTCCCGGGCTGCCTGGCGGGCGGGCCGCCGCCGCTGGAATGCCCAGGGCGCCCAGCAAGGCCAGAAACGGCTGGCAGAAAATCGAATACCTCGGCGAGGTTTCTCCGAAGAACACATACGCCCCCCACGTCACCAGCGGCGCCAGCACCACCGGCAGCCATTCCGGATGGCGCCCGGGTCTTCTGGCCAACGCCAGGCAGCCCCACAGGGCCAGCCCCAGAAACAAAGGCGCGGCCGCCCGCCGCATGCCCCGGGCCGCGGGAAGCGCGTCGGAACCGGCCGCGGCCAGGCTTTCCTCGAAATTGGAGGCATAGCCCACCAGAAACAACTTGGCCGTTTTCATCGCCGGAAACCACAGGCAGACCGTCCTGGAATTGAATCGGATCTGGGACCCCACCAGTCGGAGCATGGCGGCCGTCTTCTCTCCCGGGGGCGTCGCCCGGTCCAGCTGCTCGTAGCGCCCGCAGTACTCTCCGCCGGTTTCCGGACACCACCCTCTCGCCATGAAGGCCGGCAAAACCGAGTTCAACCGGAACGCATCCTGACGTTCCAGCCAGGCGTCATACCCCCGGGCCAGCGGAAGGGACACCAGGAGCGGAATCCCGACGACATGAACCGCCAGTCCCGCCCATCGCCGCAGCCCCGTTCCGCGCAGCCCGGCCCACGCCAGCAGCGCCAGCCAGGTCCCCAGCGCAATCCAATGGGTCCCCCGCTGCCACATCATCAGCAGCAGGCAACCACCCGCTCCCAGCGACAGCCCCAGCCGGGAAACCGCCCGCGGACTCCGAAACACCAGTTCCCATGCGCACCACAACCCGGACAGAAAGTAAAACGACGAAAGCAGATGGTGGCTGTAGTCCGTGACCACCATCGTTTGAAACGGCAGCGCCATCATCAGAAAAACCGCCCACCGCCGTTTCCCCTCCGGCAGCAGACGGCGGGAAAACCCGTACACAACCGCCAGCATGGCCGAGGAGACCCCCACGTTCAGCAGACGGGTCCAGAAAACATCTCCCGGCCCGGCCGCCAGCCGGATCAGGTAGTGAATCGGCAGCACCCGTCCCGCCCAGACGGGATAATCGTAAAATGCGCTCAACACCCGCAGGATGTCCGGATTCAGACGGGAATCCGCCATGTCACGCACGAACCGATGGAAAAGCTCCTGGTCGGCGTGCAGCGGAAATATCGCAAACCGGACCGCCAGCCATAGCTTGATACCGGCGCTCAAGGCGATCAGGCCCCCTACCACCCGGTGTTCCGGGAATCGGCGGGTCTTGCGCACCAGCAGTGCCAGCAGCAGCACGACCGCCAGATAGCCCCCCGCCCCCGGCAGCCAATCCAGGCTGCCGCCGCCCGCTGCGTTGAGCAGCGGTGCCGCCATACTGACCCCCCACGCCAGCAGCAGGCAGACAGCCAGCGTCACCGCCGACACCGATGTGCACCACTCCGCCAGATCCCGCCCCCATTCGCCGCGGCGGCCGGATCCGCCTGCGGCATGTGCCATTTCGTTGGGCGCCCTCTCTCCGTTCATCCGCGGCATCCTCACGAATCCGCCACGGCAGGGCAAGCCCGAAGTCTTCTCTGCGGGGAACCCCCGGGGAACCCCCGCCCTCCGCCGCGGTTGCCCCCCTCCTTCCCGCCTGCCGCCCCGGCAAGACCGCGATTGCCCCGGACTCCGTCTTCCGCTACAGTTCCGTCCCATTGAATGAATCCATGCCGGAGACGGTCGCCGCCCCCCGAAAGTGTTGTATGCCGCCCTTGTCGAAATCCATCGCCGCCCGCCTGCCCGTTGAATGGCAGCTCACCCTGAAACGCCTTCGGTACGCCCGTCAAATCCGCCGGGGGACCTTTGCGACGGATGAACCGGAATTCGACCGGCTGGCGGACTGGATCCGCCCGGGGGACTGGGTTCTGGACGTCGGGGCCAATGTCGGGCATTACACCAAGCGTTTTTCGGAATTGGTCGGCGCCCGGGGACGCGTCATCGCCTTTGAACCGATCCCGGCCACGTTCTCTCTGCTGGCGGCCAACGCCCGCCTCTTTCCCCATGCCAACGTCACGCTGATCAATGCCGCCGCTTCCGACCAAACCCGCCTGGCCGGCATGGCCATCCCCCGCTTTGATTCCGGCCTGGCCAATTATTACGAAGCCCACGTCGCCCCGCACTCCGCCCCGGACCTGGCGGTCCTGACGCTCGCCATCGACTCCCTGGCCCTAGACCCGCGGATCGCCCTGGTCAAGATCGACGCGGAAGATCACGAATCCGCCGTGCTCGACGGCATGTCCCGGTTGATCGAACGGGACCATCCCGTTCTGATTGTCGAAACCGGTTCCCGCGACGTGGCTCATCGCCTCGAATCGGCAGGCTACACCGCGGAAAAACTGCCCGGATCACCCAATCTGCTGTTCCGCCCCCGGACGTAGAAATTCAAGAGCCGCGGCCCGTCCGCCTTTCCGGCCGGGATTCATGCCCGTCTTTCGTGCCCGCCCCGGATTGCGTCCGCCCCCTCCGTCCCACCCCCGGCGAACCCGCCGCTCCCGGCCCCATGAGACTGCCGGACGCCGATGGCCGCCGCCGCCCACAAGCCCGGAATCGCCAAACGGCCCGCCCAGCGGACGGCATGGGCCCAGGGCGCGGCCGGAATATAAAACGGATCCGCCAAGGCCAGGCCCAGCACGCCGCACAGGACCATCCCGGCCCAGGCCCAGCCGCGGCGCGGCGGCCAGACCGCATGACGCACAAACCAGATCACGGGAACCGCCAGCAGGACGAAATCGTGCCGCTCGTGATACGTCCAGGCCAAATTGGCAAAACTGAGCAAGGCAAACAGGGAAACCCGATCCGCCCGACGGTGGATCCCGCACCAGATCCCGGCCCCCCCCCAGATCGCCAGCACCGCGGCGGTCCCCGCCCACGTGTTTTCCCACCCCGCGGCATTCAGCACCTCCTGAAGGGTATAGGCCCCTTGCAGCACATACCGGCAAAGATCCATCCACTGGATCAGGAGGGTCCAGGGCCACTCTCCCAGCCAGAACGCAGGCAGCACCGTCAAGACCAGCCCCCCGGCCAGCGCCGTCCATATCGGTTTCCATTGGCCCTTCACCAGCGGAATCAACAGATAAAGCAGCGCCATGGATGGCTTGATCATCGCCGCCAGAAACCAAAGCCCGGCCGTGACCGGCGTCCGGTCGTGCCGTTGCACCGCCAGCCAGGCGCACAACAGCGACAACACGCCGGTCTGCCCGTTCCGGATCACCTGCTGCACCGGAGGCCACAGCAGAACCAGCGCCGCCGCCGCGGCCA
Source organism: uncultured Verrucomicrobiota bacterium (assembly GCA_964535205.1). Taxonomy (GTDB): domain Bacteria; phylum Verrucomicrobiota; class Kiritimatiellia; order CAIQIC01; family Lenti-01; genus JAAZFE01. The sequence goes on along the minus strand of CAZHSS010000067.1, from coordinate 1,154 downwards.
GCGCCGGCCAGCGGCCGCCGCCGGTCTCCCTCCGGAGCCACCCCCCCAGTTGCCACAGCAACACCGCCAGCACCGCCAGATTGGAGCTGGTGAACACCGGCAGCAGCCATCGCTCCGGCAGAAACCCGATCGTCGCCATCAGCATGGACAGGGTCGAGGGCGGATACGTGGCTTCCGGCGGAGGATGTCCAGGCAGCAGTCCCGGTGTTTCAGCGGTCCAGTGCGCGCTGGAAACGGAGTAGATCCGGCGTTCCTTCAGCCGGACCCGGTCCGGCCCGGTCGCCGGCCCGAAGGTGTCCCTCAACAGCCTCTGGGCCAGCTCGTAGGGATTGATGCGGGCTCGCACATACTGGCATACAACCCACTGGCGCGACGCATCCGACCAGCCGCCCATGCTCCAGCCCCGCACCGCGCTGCCGGCCGTGGCCGCCAGCCCCGCCACCAGCCCGGCCAGCACAACAATTCGGATTCCTGTCCTCGCCTTGGCGTTCATTGGGCCTACCATAGCAAACCCCTTCCCCCCTTGCCCACGGGTTTTTCCCCGCCCAATTCCGCGGTTGCCCTGCACCCCGCCTTTCGCTAGGATTCGTCCCTTTCCAATCCAGACAGAAGCACGGCGGGCCGGCGCCCGCGCAGACAGGAGACCCGCTGATGAACCCGATCAAACTTGGCCTGCCCAAGGGCAGCCTGCAGGAAAGCACCTTCGCCCTCATGCGCAAGGCCGGCTGGAATTTCAAGGTGGGCTCGCGGTCCTATGTCCCCTCCGTGGACGACCCGGACATCGCCGCCCGCCTCATCCGCCCCCAGGAAATCGCCCGCTACGTCGAACTCGGCCTCCTCGATGCCGGCCTCACCGGCTACGACTGGATCTACGAAAACGGCGCCGATGTCGTCGAAGTCGCCGAACTGTGCTACTCCAAGGCCACCAGCAATCCCGTCCGCTGGGTCGTCGCCGTCCCCAACGATTCGCCCGTCCAAACCGTCAAGGATCTGCAGGGCAAGCGCATCGCCACCGAAGCCGTCGGCCTCACCAAACGCTACCTCGCCGAAAACGGCGTCGAAGCGGAAATCGAATTTTCCTGGGGCGCCACCGAAGTCAAGGCCCCCGAACTCGTCGACGCCATCGTCGAACTGACCGAGACCGGCTCGTCCCT
>CAZHSS010000066.1:0-7776 GCA_964535205.1 uncultured Verrucomicrobiota bacterium | reverse complement strand
CACCCACGGGACAAGCCCGTGGGGGTCTGGAGCCGCGGGGCAAAAGGGACGGACCGGATAGGGGCCGATCTGCCGATACCCGGACGCAGAGGCGCCCGAGGCGCCCGAACCGGTCAGAAAACGGCGTGGTGCATTGACTTTGCGGGGGCAGAGGGGTAGTTTGGGGCGCTTTAACAGAAGGATTCTGCCCCATTTTCATGAAACCGGATTCAGTTGGTTTGGAGACGATGCGCCACAGTGCGGCGCATGTGATGGCGTCGGCGGTTCAGCGGTTGTGGCCGGACGCCTTGTTTGATATCGGCCCGGACACCGAGGACGGGTTTTATTATGATTTCGACCTGAAGCACCGGCTGACGGAAGAGGACTTTCCGGCGATCGAGGCGGAAATGGCCAGGATCGTGGCCGAAGACCTGCCGTTCGTACGCGAGGAGAAGACGCGCGAAGACGTGCTGGAACTGATGAAGGGGCGGGGTCAGACGTACAAGCTGGAACGGCTGGCGGATATTCCCGAAGGCGAAACGATCAGCCTGTACCACACGGGCGATTTCACGGATCTGTGCCGCGGGCCGCACGTGAAAAGCACCGGCGCCATCAAGGCGTTCAAGCTGCAGAGCGTGGCGGGAGCGTATTTCCGGGGCGACGAGAAAAACCAGATGATGCAGCGGCTGTACGGGACGGCGTTCCTGTCGCAGGCGGATCTGGAAGCGCACCTGAAGATGCTGGAGGAAGCCAAGCTGCGGGATCACCGCGTGCTGGGGCGGGACCTGGATCTGTTCAGCATCCAGGAGAGCGTGGGGCCGGGACTGGTGCACTGGCATCCGAAGGGCGCGCGGATCCGCGCGACGATCGAGGAATTCTGGCGCCGGGAGCATTACCGGGCGGGCTACGAGATGCTGTATACGCCGCACATCGGGCGGGCGGGCCTCTGGGAGACGTCGGGGCATCTGGGATTCTACAGCGAGAACATGTACGCGCCGATGGAGATCGACGAGCAGCGCTATTACATCAAGCCGATGAACTGCCCGTTTCACATCCAGATTTACCAGAACCGCAAGCGGTCGTACCGGGAGCTGCCGCTGCGCTGGGCGGAACTGGGCACGGTGTACCGCTACGAGCGGGCGGGGGTGCTACACGGGCTGATGCGGGTGCGGGGGTTCACCCAGGACGATGCGCACATCTACTGCACCGAGGAGCAGGTGGAGCAGGAGGTGCGCGACTGCGTGCGTTTCGCGATCGCGATGTGGCGGGCGTTCGGGTTCGAGGACATCACGGCCTACCTGGCGACGCGGCCGGAGAAGGCCGTGGGCGATCCCGCGCGCTGGGAGCTGGCGCAGCGGTCGCTGGAGGCCGCGCTGAAGGCGGAAGGCATTCCGTTTGAAATGGACGAGGGCGGCGGGGCGTTCTACGGGCCCAAGATCGATCTGAAGACGCGCGACGCCATCGGCCGCCAGTGGCAGATGAGCACCGTGCAGTTTGATTTCAACCTGCCGGACCGCTTTGACATGACCTATACCGGGCCGGACGGCCAGGATCACCGGCCGTACATGGTGCACCGCGCGCTGCTGGGCAGCCTGGAGCGGTTCTTCGGCATTTTGATCGAGCACTATGCCGGGGCGTTTCCGCTGTGGCTGGCGCCGGTGCAGGCGGTGCTGATTCCGGTGACGGACAAGCAGACCGCGGCGGCGGAGGACGTCGCCGCGAAGCTGCGGGCGAAGGATTTCCGCGTGCAGGTGGACGGGCGGCCCGAGAAGATGGGCGCGAAGATCCGCGATGCACAGATGCAGAAGATCCCGTACATGCTCGTGCTGGGCGGCCGGGAGATTGAAAACGGAACCGTTTCCGTCCGCAGCCGGGTGGCTGGGGACGAGGGAGCCATGCCGCTGGAGGCGTTCATAGAAAAGCTGGATGCCGAACGGCGGGTGGAACTGAACTAGAGCCACCGAACGGGGCGGATCCCACCCTCCCCGGAAAACAAGGAGACTGCCATACAAGCACCGTACAACCCCAGAGACCCGCGACGCCGGGATTTCGGAACCCGCATCAACCAGCGCATTCGCGTGCCGGAAGTCCGGCTGATCGGAGCCACCGGCGACCAGCTGGGCATCGTGCCCACGTATGAAGCCCAGACCCAGGCCCGCAACGCCGGACTTGATCTGGTGGAAATTTCGCCGACGGCGCGGCCGCCGGTGTGCCGGATCATGGATTACGGCAAGTATCGGTACGACCAGAGCAAGAAGGAAAAGCAGAACAAGCGCAACACGGCGGCCACGAAGGTCAAGGAAGTCCAGCTGCATCCGAGCGTGGGCGAGCATGACTACGACGTCAAGCTGCGCAACCTGAAGAAGTTTCTGGGCGAAGGGCACCGCGTGAAGGTAGCCCTGTTTTTCCGCGGGCGGGAAAACGCGCACAAGGAGCTGGGATTCGTCCTGATGAACCGGGTGCTGGCGGACGTTCGCGAGGAAGGCGTGGTGGAGCAGGCGCCCAAACTGATGGGGCGCAACATCCAGATGGTGCTGAATCCGAATCCGAAAGCCCGCCAGGCGGCCCAGAGCGCGCCCGCCGGCTGACGGCGAGGAAGTTGCACGATTCTACTGGACGGGGCGGGTCAAATCCCGTACAAGTCGCCGTCTGTTTGAATCAGACAAGAAACAACGGGGCGGACGAAAGGTCCGCGGCCCGGATGCAAGGAATGACGATCATGGCTGCGAAAGTGAAGAAAAAAACGCGCAAGGCGGTGACCAAGCGCTTCAAGAAGTCGGCGACCGGCAAGATGCTGCACAAGAAGCCGGGGCGGCGCCATTTGGCCTCGTGCAAGACGCGCAAGCAGAAGCGCCGGCTGCGCCAGACGGTGCAGGCGGGCGGCGCGATCGCCAAGTCCCTCTCGGACGAGATGGGCGCATAACCGTGATGGAGTAGGAGAGAACCATGCCCAGAACCACCAATTCCCCCGCCAGCCGCAAACGCCGCAAACGCCGTCTCGACCAAGCCAAGGGTTTCTACGGGAGCCGCAGCAAGCTGTTCCGCCAGGCTACGGAAGCCGTGGACCGCGCGATGGCCCTGAGCTATGCCCACCGCAAGGAAAAGAAACGCGACTTCCGCGGTCTGTGGATCGTGCGCCTTTCGGCGGCGTGCAAGCTCAATGAGATTTCCTACAGCCGGTTCATCGAAGGCCTGACAAAGGCCGGCGTTGAACTGAACCGCAAGATGCTCTCGGAAATCGCCATTCACGATCCGGAAGGATTTGCCTCGCTAACGGCCCTGGCCAAGAGCAAGGCGACGATTCCGGCGAAAACGAAATAGTTTATCCAGCGGGATCAACTCCGGCGCGGAACCGCAAGGTCCGCGCTTTTTCATGCCCCGGGGATGGACGAAAAGCCCGGGATCGCTGTAGAGGTTTACAATTCCCGGGAAAAACCGTTTATGGTTGTTATAAAAACCATACTATGGATGTTATAACAACCATAAGCTGAAAAACGGCGGAATGGGCGCAACGCGAAGGGGTCGGTTTCAGGGCGTCAGCCGCCGGTGCAGGGCGTTGGCCAGGTCGGCGAAGGATCGGGCTTCAGGGAAAAGGCCGGCGGCGGCCACGTCATGGCCGGGACCGGAACGGCCATGGGTGCCTCGGATTTTTTCTGTTTTCCGGGAGGTGTGCGGCGGGGGAAAACCGAAGAAGAGTTCGCAGGGATCGAAGCCGGGTTTGTTGTGGATGTCCATGTGACCGGCATAGTCCGGGGCCTGGCGGGGATCGGTCCACCAGGGATAGGCGAACCAGCGGCCGGGGGCGGCGATGAGGAGAAGATCACCGGAGCGGTCGGGATCGTGGATGTCGCGTTCGATCTGGGCGGGCCGGTCGAGAATCTGATCCACGCCGGGTTCGGCGGCGAGGAGGTCGCGGACGCGGGGGAGATCGGCGGGGTCGGGAACATGGACGTGGGCGATCTGGTGGTCCGCGATGGCAAAGGCGCGGGAGGTGAAGAAGTCGGGATAGAGCATGCGGGCGGTTTCCCGGGTATGGAAGAGGCCGGCCTGGCGCAGAAGGCGGTTGGGAAATACGGCGCCGTCGGGGGCGGTGACGGCTTCGATGGCGTAGTCGCCGGTAAGGAGCCAGTGGCGGCCCTGGTTCTCGGCGGCGGAGACGAGGCGGTCGATCTGGGCGAGGGTTTCCGTGAGAGCGGCGGCGGTTTTGGGGGAATCCGGCCCGAAGCGCTGCTGATCGTAGTCGAGAGAGGGCAGATAGACGAACAGGTGGTTGGGGGCGTCGGGGCGGGCCAGAAGGAGTTGGACGGCTTCGGCGATCCAGCGGCCGACGGTGGCGCGGGCGAGAGGGCCCCAGTAGTGAAACAGGTCGAAGCGGCGGCCGAGGCTGTCGCAGAGTTCGGCATAGAGGGGCTCGGGGCGGGTGTAGCAGTCCATGAGAATGCCGCCGTGATGGCGGTGGATGGGCTTGGGGGAAATCACCAGGTCCACGGATTCGCCGAGGCTTTGCTGGAAGAACGCCATGCCGACGGTTTGTCCGGCGGCGCGGGCGTCTTCCCAGATGCGGCGGCCGTGGACGAGGGCGGCGGACTGTTCCCAGAACCAGGGCCGGGCCAGGTCGCGATGGAACCAGCCGGAGGCCACGATGCCGTGGCGGGAGGGGGGCAGGCCGGTGCGCAGGGTGGCCTGGGCGGGGCAGGTGAGCGAAAGCGGGCCGGGGGCAACGGGGCGGAAGGCGATTTGCGTAGCGGGCCGGTGTGTTTCGATCAGGTTCCAGCCCAGACCGGCGGCGAGAATGACCAGGGTTTTTTCAGGGGGTGCGCTCATGGGGCCTCATCCAGGATGAACAGGGAAAACGGCGGGATTTCGCGGCCGGCGGGGGCGATGGCGAGTTGATGCCATTCGCGGAGAGTTCCATCCGGCAGGGGGATCATCTGGGAGATTGGATCCACGCGCCAGCCCCGGGGAGGGGCGGGCAGGGCTTCGGGACGGAGGCGCTGGGCGGCGTAGAGGGACGGGATCAGCAGGGAAGCATCGGCGTAGCGCAGGGCGATGCGTTCGGCTCGGCCGGAGAAGACCACGGCGGAAGTCGTGGCGGCCGCCAGCAGGGCGCACAGGCCGAGGGAGGCCAGCACCTCGATCAGGGTGAAGCCGGAGGGCCTTGAAATGGGGTCTGGAATAGTCATTGGTCCGCCGAAGGAAGTGTTGCACGGGGGCGGGAGATTGGCAAACGGGAAACGGGGTTGCCGGTTGCCGCGGCGGTGCGGCATCTGTGAGGGTGCGGCGGGTTGGGGTGGACCTGATTCACCCATGGGACAAGCCCATGGGGGTCTCTTGTCTGTTGTGGCCGGTTTTCAGTCGCGCGGGGGGCGGGGCCGGGTGTAGAGTTGCGGTGGCATGCATAGGAAGACGGAACCAGGCGCGGCGGAGCGGGGGCGGGGTTTGCGCACGGCCCGCGGGCAGGTGATTCTGGCGGCGCTGGTGCTGGCGCTGGGGCTTGGGGCGACGGGCTGGGTGGCGGTGTCGCAGCACCGCCAGGAGCAGGCGCGGATCGAAGGGGAATTCCAGCAGGCAGCGGACAAGCTGTTCGAGCGGACCCTGCGGGAGATTCAGTTGTTCATGGAAGTGCTGGATTCGATCCGACAGCTGCACAGTTTGTCGGACCAGGTGACGCCGGAGGCGTTCGAGGAGATCGTGCGCAAGGGGATGATCTACCAGCGCCGGATCCTGGGGGCCTATGGGTTTGCGCAGAGCATTCCGCATGAGATGCGGGAGGTGTTCGAAGGGCAGGCGCTGAAGCGGACGCTGGTGCGGTCAGACGGGAAAGGGGGGTTTACGCCCGCGGAGGATCAGACGGTGTATTATCCGCTGACCTACCAGACGCCGCCGGGGGGGCTGGGGCTTCCGGAAGGCTATGATTTCACGGCGCGGGAAGAGGACCGCGAGGCCATTGCCGCCATGCGGCGCTGGGGGGTGTTTGCCTTGGGCGGCGAACCGGTGGGGCTGCCGTCGGCTTCTTCCGCGGCGCGCGACTTGTACATGTATGCGCCGATTCTGTATCCGGCCGGGCCGGGCGTGCGGGACCTGGCGGGGTTTGCTATCGGCCTGTTCCAGCCGGGGCGCATCCTGGCCGGTGCCATGGGCGGCGAAGCGCGGGGTGTCCGGGCGCGCCTCGAACCGGCGCCCCGGGAGACATCGGACTCCGACGAGGCCTGGTTTTATGCGCGGCATTTCAGCCTGGCGAATCAGGAATGGCAATTTGTGGCGGAGGCGGACCCGGCGTACTGGGCGGGGGAGCGGTCGCGGCTGCCGGAACGGGTGGCGGGGACGGGCACGGTGCTGTCGCTGGCGCTGGCGGTGGCGCTGCTGCTGCTGGCGGGGCGGTCGCGGCGGATCGAAGCCCTGGTGAGTCGCCGGACGGCGGAACTGGCCGACGCCAACCGCCGGCTGGAAGCGGTTATGGAAGAGCGGCGCGAACTGGAAGACGAGGTATTGCGCATCAGCGGGCATGAGAAGGCCCGGATCGGCCGGGACTTGCATGACTCGCTGGGGCAGAAACTGACGGGGGTGATGTACTTATTCAGTGCCTACCGCCAGAAGTTCGGCGACGGGCAGGAGGAGGCGGATCAGATCGCGGCCACGCTGAAGGAAGCGGTGAGCCAGGTGCGGCGCATTGCGCGCGGACTGGCGCCGGTGGCCTTGACCGAAGACGGTCTGCCGGATGCCTTGCGGCGGCTGGCGGAGGAATCGTCGGCGCTGTTTGGCCAGGCTGTGGAGTTCTACGCCGAGCGGGAGGGGCGGCCGCGGGACGCGGCGACGGCCGAGCATTTGTATCTGATCGCGCTGGAGGCGGTGAGCAACGCCGTGAAGCACGGCCAGGCCACGCAGGTGGTGATTACGCTGGATTATGACGAGGGCGGGGGGCGCCTGGTCATAGAAGACAACGGCTGCGGGATGTCCGCCAGCCGGAAGCCGGATCGCGAGGGGGGCAGCGGGCTGCGCATCATGCGGCATCGCGCCGAGGTGTTTGGGGGGGCGCTGCAAGTCGGAGGCGGGGAACCGGGGGGCGTCCGGATCACCTGCCGGTTTCCGGTGGCGCCGCCATCGGCCTGAATCCGTTTTCCCGCCCAGCGGGTGCTCGTACCCCGGAAACGGCCCGGGATCGTGAAATACTTAATTAACTGTGTATCGCCAAAATAATAAAAAATGAGCAGATTCAGCTTATTTTATAGAAAATCCATCCACACAGTTAATTAACTATGTGGAAGCAAATCGAGCAGGTGCCGGAGGATGGCGGCAGTGGCGTCTTGGCGGATTTGTTCGCGGGAGCCGTGAAAGCGGTGTTCGAACGTGTGGGTTTGGGCCGGGCCGGCGACGGCCATGAAGACGAGGCCGACGGGTTTATCGGGGGATCCGCCGGCGGGGCCGGCGATGCCGGTGAGGGAAACGGCCCAGTCGGTGCCGCATCGGCGTCGGGCGCCTTCGGCCATGGCGCGGGCGGTTTCGGCGCTAACGGCTCCGTGGGCGTTGAGAAGTTCCGGGGGAACCCCGAGCAGGGAGGTTTTGAGCGCGTTGGAATAGGCGACCACGCCACCGGCATACCAGGCGGAACTGCCGGGCAGCCGGGTCAGGGCCGCGCCGACCATGCCGCCGGTGCAGGATTCGGCCGTGGCCAGGGTTTGCCGGCGGCCGAGCAGGACGTCGGCAATGGAGGTCAACAGGGTGTCCATGCCCGGGAGTCTAGGCCATGTCCGTCGGGATGGAAAGTTCGGACAAGACTTTTCACGGGGGTTGTGGCAG
>CAZHSS010000065.1:1993-8077 GCA_964535205.1 uncultured Verrucomicrobiota bacterium | reverse complement strand
GGCTTGGCGGCGGGGTAACCGAGGTCCAGCCACCGACCACTTACCACCCACCACCAACCAACGACCACCAGCCAAGGGGCAAAGGCAGGGCTTGCGGGGCGGGGGGGGGATGCCGCATAGTGGGCGGGTGGACTGACGTGGCGATGAGCGAGAAAAGAGAAATCGAGCAGCAAATCCAGAAGAACCTGCATGTCCCCGGCGAATCGTCGTGGCGGCAGTATGCGCGGCTGGCGGTGGGGCGGGAGGGCTTCGGTGCCCTGTTGCGCTACGAGCTGGTGACGGGGCCGCTGTCGGGGTGGCCGGGGGCGGCGGGGCTGTGGCTGCGGCGCAAGCTGTATCCGGGCCTGCTGGGCGGGTGCGGGCGGGGGCTGATTGTCGGGCGGAATGTAACGATCCGGGGGGCAGCGAACATCCGCCTGGGCCGGAACGTGGCGATCGACGACAACGTGGTGCTGGATGCGCGGGGGGCGGAGGCTTCGATCGAGCTGGGCGACGGGGTGTTGATTTCGCGCAACACGATTCTGCGGGCCCGCAACGGGCGGCTGGCGATCGGGGCGGGCAGCGACATCGGGGCGAACTGCCTGCTGGCGACCGACAGCCGGCTGGAGATCGGGCGGGAGGTGCTGATTGCGGCGTATGTGTATGTCACGGCCGGCGGCACCCACCGGTATGACGACGTGTCCCGGCCGATTATTCAGCAGGGCTTTGACCGCAAGGGCGGGGTCGCCATCGGCGACGATGTATGGATCGGCGCGCACTCGACCGTGCTGGACGGCGTGGCCATCGGATCGGGTTGCGTGGTGGGGGCGCATTCCCTGGTGAACCATTCGCTGGACGACCGCGGCGTGGCCTGGGGCGTGCCGGCGGTCCGGCGGCGCGATCGCGGCGCGCCCGCGGCGGCTGCGGCGCCATGAGCGGGCCGGCGGTTCATCCGGGGTCCGGGAGCGACCGGACGATGACGGCGATTCCGCCGGATGCCCCGTTTCTGAGCATCGGGTTTTCGGCGAGGGAGCTGTGCACGCGCTGCGGAAGCTGTGCGGGGGTGTGTCCGGAGGATGCCATCGAGCTGGACGAGCGGAAGTTTCCGCGGCTGATTCCCGATCGCTGCACGCGCTGCGGGCTGTGCGCGGCGGTGTGTCCCGGCGCGGAGGTGCGGTTTGGCGAGCTGTCCGAGCAGGTGTTCGGCCGGCGAAACGGGGGCGGGGGATTCGACGGGCAGGTGGCGAAGACCTACGTGGGATACTCGACGGACGACCGCCTGCGGTCGGGGGGCGCGGGCGGCGGGATGGCGACGGCCTTGCTGTGGCACCTGCTGCGCACCGGCGCGGCGGACGGCGTCCTGGTGACGCGGATGAACCGCGAGCGGCCCTGGGAGGCCGAGCCGTTTGTGGCGACGACCTACGAGGAGCTGCTTGCCAGCCAGGGGTCGCGCTATGCGATCATCCCGATGAACGTGCTGTGGCGGGAGCTGCGCCGGCGCCCCGGGAAGCTGGCGGCGGCGATCCTTCCCTGCCAGACGCACGGGTTCCGCCGGTTGCAGAAAGCCGATCCGGAGCTGGCGGGGCGCCTCACGGCGGTGGTCGGGCTGTTTTGCGGCGGGTCGCTGGAGCCGGTGCTGGCGAGGGAGATGCTGGCGGTGCGGGGCATCCGGCGCGAGGCGGTGGCGGATTTCAAGTTTCGCGGCGGGGACTGGCCCGGGCAGATGCAGGCGGTGCTGAAGGATGGCCGGGTGCGGCCGCTGCATTATTCCAACTACAAGGACGGGGCGTACAACTATCTGACGTCGCTCTACATGCCCGAGCGCTGCCAGACCTGCCTGGACGGCTCCAACGAATTCGCGGACGTGGCGGTCAGCGATGCGTGGACGCGCGACGAAAAGGGCGAATACAAATTCAAGGCGCATTCGCGGCTGCTGGTGCGCACGGAGCGGGGGGCAGAGCTGGTGCGGGCCGCGGCGGAGGCGGGCGACATCGTGCTGACGGATGTCTCGGCGGATCCGAGCTACCAGACCCACCGGATGCAGACTCGTCGCAAGGGGTCGCTGGCGCCGCTGCGCGTGGAGCGCTGGAAGAAGGCGGGCCGCCGGGTGCCGCTGTACGACCGGGGGCCGCCGGACGACGCCACGCGACGGGAGAGGCTGACCGAGCGGCTGTCCTCGGCGCTGCTGCGCGCGGGCAAATGGCGTCCGTTCCGCATGGCCGCGATGGGGTTCCTGACCTCGTGCTGGGCGATTCCCCTGATCCGTCTGCGGCTCTGGCTGAAGAAGCGCAAATACGCGCGCCGCCGGTAGTTTTCCACGCCATGGAAAAAATCCGGCCGGATTTTCCACGCTATGGAAAAAACTTTTCCACGGTGTGGAAAACTCAGGGGAGGGCGTCGTAGAGGCTGTTGAGGGTCCGGCGGAAGACGTCGAGGGAGTAGCGGGTTTCGACGGCGCCCCGGGCGGCGGCACCCAGGCGGGCGCGGGTGTCCGGCTTGCGGATGAGAGAGGTCATGGCGGCGGCGAAGGCGTCGGGATCCGGCGGGGCCAGGCAAGCGGTTTCGGCATCGAGCACCTGGGTATGGGTAGGCAGATCGGTGGCGAGAACAGCCTTGCCGGAGGCCATGTAGGAATAGATTTTCATGGGGGTGTTGGTGCCGTGGATGCGGGGCGAGACGAGGATGTCGGCCTCGGCCATCAGGGCGGCCATGTCGGCAACGGGGCGGGGGCCGGTGAGATGGATGGCATCGGCCGCGCCGAGATTTCGGGCCAGGGCCTGGCAGCGGGCCACATGGGGGGGGGCGCCGCCGACAATGACCAGCTGCGCGCCGAGATCGCGCGGGACGCGGGCGAAGGACTCGATGAGCAGGTCGATGCCCTGATAGGATTCCAGGTTGCCGATGTAAAGCAGGGCGGGGCCCCGGATGCCGAGGGCTTCGCGGAATCCGCGGGAGCCGCCGCCCTCGGCCGCGGGGGCCAGCAGGGGGATGTCGCGGAGGATGACAACGCGTTGGGCACCGTCGGCGCGGGCCTGGTCGGCCAGGGAGTCGCACACGGCAGCGACCGCGGCGGCGCCGCGGACGGCGCGCCGCTCGCAGGCGCGCATCAGCGGCAGGAGGGGGCGGGCCGGGGGCAGCTTGTCGGCGATCTGCCGGGACATGGAGGAATCCATATCATAGACGTAGGGCGTTCCGTGGCGGCGGGCGATGCGCTTGGCCATGAAGACGGATTCCTCCACGGCATGGACGAGGTCGTATTTTTTCCGGCGCGCCATGCGCATGGCCAGGCGGTGCATGGCGGCATCGGCGGCGAGTTTCTTGAGGGAAAATCCGGGGCGGATGTTCCGGCAGGCGGGCGGGGGGGGGATGCGGAACAACCGCACGGCGCCGGGGCCCGGATAGGCGCGGTCTTCGCCTTCGTGATAGGTCAGGACATCCACCTGCTCGCCGCGTTCGGCCAGGACGCGCAACAGCAGGTCCACGGCGATGGGCGTGCCGCGTTCCTGATAGAACGGGTGGGGAGCCAGCAGCAGGATGTTCATGAGCGGACCCCGGCGGCCGTCCGGGGCCGCTAGTATTCCACGCGGCCCGCGCCGTTGGGAATGACCCAATGAACGGTCGGGGCTTCGGTGATTTCGGCCACGACCCGGATATCGGTGCCGTATTCGCGGCCTTTCTTGGCGAAGCGATAATGGCGGCGGCCGCCGTTGGCCACGCCGGTATAGGCGCTGCCGTCAAGGAAATCGCCGCCGGCGCTGGTGATATAGACGGCGGCCACGGGACGGGAGGTGTACTGCGGGGGAAGAACCACGACCAGCTTGCCGGAATGCTCTCCCACGGGCTTCCAAATGAACCCGCCGCCTTCGCCGGTGGAACCGATGCCGCCGCTTTCCGAGCCGCCCCCGCCGTCGCAGCCCGCCGTTCCCAAGGCCACCGCGGCCAGCAGCACCATCCAGCCCAACCGTCTCATCGTCTTGCCCATAAGCTCCTCCGTCCTGTTGTTTTGTAACCGGCCGGCAGGCGGACGAGCCGCCGGGCTCGATTCAATCCGTGATCAATACTCCGTGCGCGCGGCCCCGTTGGGGATGGGCCAGTGAACGGCGCCGCCGGCCTTCAGGGTGGCGACCGCCAGAATGTTGCGTCCATAGCCGCTTCCCGGTTTCGAGAATCGGAAATGCATGCGGCCGCCGTTGGCCACGCCGCTATAGGCGCCGCCTTCGATGGGCGATCCGCTGGCGCTGGCAATATAAACGCTGCCGGCATAACCCGTGTACTGCGGGGGCAGAATGACGACGAGCCTGCCGGAGTTTTCGCCGATCGGCTTCCAGATGAAGCCGCCGCCTTCGCCCTGCGGACCGATGCCGGCGCCGCCCGTGATGACGGTCGGCGTTTCGGATTCGGTGGATTCGGGCGCGGCGGCAGGCTGTTCCGGCTCCGGCTGGATGCCTTGCAGCTCGGCCAGGGTGACGGCGCCTTCATCCTCGATCTTGGTTTCGCAGCCTGCGGCCAGCCACACGGCGGCCATTACGGCGAACGACAGGCGGACATAGGGGGTAGCAACAGCCATTTCCGACTCCAGGTTACAGGTCTGTACATACAGGCGACAACATTGAAACACAAATTTAGCATTGCCCGGGGGACAACACAAACAGGAAATGACAAAAGCCCGGTTTTAGTCGGCGCGAAGCGCTGGGATCCGGCGGACGATGGCATCGGCGAGGGTTTCCGCCGCGAGGCGGTGGCCCGGCGCGGTGGGGTGGGTGTAGTCCGTCAGGACCGGTTGGCCGGCGTTGAGAAACGGCTGCAGCAAGTCCACCAGGGGGATGCCGTTGTCCCGGGCCAGGTCGGTCAGTTCCGGGATCGTGGAGTCCGCATCGGCCTGTTGCAAAATCCGCGCCGTGGGGAAAACCGCGATCAGCAGCGTGGCGTTGTGCCGCCGGCACAGGTCGCGGGCGCGGAGAAACTCCGGATGCCAGGCCTCCCAGTTGGGCGCAATGTTGTGGATATGGCGCATGTCCAGGGCGTAGTCCTGCAGCACTTCGCCGGGCGAGCGCATGTCGAAGCCCAGGCGTTCTGCCGCGGCCACATGCCATTTCCGGAAGCGGGGGGACTTGCGGTCCAGCAGATCCAGCAGGGAACTGTAGGAATGCCAGGGGCGTTCGCCGAACGCGCCCCGGCGCCGGGACGGATCCGGCGGCGGGAAACGGATATGGTCGTTCAGGCAGACCTGGAGGATGACCAGATCCGGATCAAGATCCAGTACCCGGTGCTCCAGCAGAGCGACCTCTTCCCAGGTGTCGCGTCCGCTGAGGCTGGCATTGACCACATCGAACGATCGGCCGGGGACGCGCTCCTGCAGGAGCGCGGGCAACTGGTAGGGGAACACCTCGTGCTCGTCCAGCGTGCGCCCGAATGCAATCGAATCGCCCAGCACGGCGATGCGGAACGTATCCGGCGGTTTGGGCATCGGAATGTCGGGACCGCGGAACCCGTTGGCATTTACGCGGATCACCTTGTCCTGTCCGGGGGTGATGCCGGACGCGCCGGGGATCAGTTCGAAACGCACATCGGGAATGCGGGACGGCCGGGAGATGGCGCCGGAGACACGCTGGTACTGGCTGGCGGCGCGCAGATCGAGAAACTTGCACACCAGTTCGGCCGAGAGCAGGCCGAGAAACAGGCCCCAGAGCAATATCAGGATGCGGAAGACGAGCACTTTCATTCGGATGCGCCGGTGGCGGCCTGCCAAAGGGTCGGGGCGTGGAGAACGGCATTGGTCTCGGCCTGGATGCGGTCGGCGCTCCAGTTCCGCTCGCGCCCCATGGTTTCGGCGCAGAGGCGGAGACGATCGGGGGCAGGCCGTCCGGTGGAAGCCAGGCTGATGCGGCGGAAGACCAGATCGCCGAGGGTCTGCGGCATTTCGTTGCGGAGCGCAAACAGGCATTCGGCGCGAAGCAGGGCATCGGGGTCGGTCCGGTTCTCCGCCAGCGCGAAGATCTCCCGGGCTTCGGTCCCGTAAAGCGCCAGCAGCCGGTCCAGATCGCCGGGGGCAATGGAGGGATGCGCGGCAGCCATGTCGCGCCGGAAGGCGGCCAGATCCGGAAT
>CAZHSS010000065.1:0-1983 GCA_964535205.1 uncultured Verrucomicrobiota bacterium | reverse complement strand
AATGTCGCCGCCGGGGAGCGGGGTGTGACGCGTGGCGGACGGGCGGACGGTCTTGGCCAGCCTGGACGCGGCGAGATCGACCACTTCCTCGGCGACGCCGCGGGCGGTGGTGTATTTGATGCCGCAAACGGACAGCAGCCTCTGGATGCCGTCGAGACGGGCGTGATCCATGAGCTTGTAGTGGCGGAGCAGATCGGGCTCGCAATCGGGACGGGCGGGCTTCCGGCTGGGAACGATGCCGGCATGGATGGCCAGAATGTCGTCGCGGGTGACGGCGGCACCGGGCAGGCAGGAGTTGAGGGCATCGAGATAGGCCTCGATGTCCTGTTCGGTGACGCGCAGATCGCCGGGGGCGCCCTGGTGTTCGCGGTAATAGGTGCCGGCCATGACGGCGCCGCGCCAGGGGACGAAAAAGTACAGGCGGCTTTGGCGGGGGGATTGCAGGCCCATGGCGTGGGTCTGGACGGGCCAGTTGCGGATGATCAGATTCATGCCCAGGGCCAGATGCGGAGAGGGATTGGCCAGAGGGCGCCCGAGGCCTTCCAGCACCCGCCCGATCCAGGGCCCGGCGGCATTGACCACAAGCCGTGCGCGGATCTCGAAGGTGTCGCCGCTGAGCCGGTCTTCGACCAGCGCCCCCGTGATCCGGCCGCCCTCCTGCCGCAGGGACTGCACGCGGACATGGTTGGCGACGACCGCGCCCGCCGCGGCCGCCGCCTTGACCATGCCGACGACCAGCCGTTCGGTGTCGTATGCCAGGCCGTCCACCCAGCGGGCGGCGCCGGTGACGGGGGTGTCGCGCAGGGCGGGGGCGATCTCCAGGATTTCACGGCGGGACAGGGTCCCGCCGTTGGGAATCCGGCGGAGGGGATCGAGGTGGCGGTTGCGACGGCAGCTGAGGATGTCGTTGGCCAGCATGCCGGCGGCCATGACGGGGCGGCTTTTCATGGTCAGCCCCCGCGTGGGCATCAGGCAGGGCATGGGGGAGACCAGGTGCGGGGCGGTCCGAAGCAGGATGCTGCGCTCGCGGATGGATTCAAAGACGCGGGGCAGGTCGGCCTGCTGCAGATAGCGCAGCCCGCCGTGAATGATCTTGAGGCTGTTGGCCGAAGAGCCCGAGCAGAAGTCCGCCTGCTCGACCAAGGCGGTGTGGAGTCCGCGGGTGGCCGCCTCCCGGGCGAGGGCGGCGCCGTAGATGCCGCCCCCGATGATCAGGAGATCGAACGATTGATTGTTCAGCGAATCCAACTGGCGGTGCATGACAAACCTTTCCGGGATAAAGAGGGCATCGCGTCGGTTGCCGGTCCGGGGCCGGCCGAGGCCTCCGGGATCAGAACAAATCGGCGAAGGCGAGAGCCATCAACTGGGTGCCGGCGTCGTTGGGGTGGAGGCCATCCGGATGATAGAATGCCGGGTTGGCCTCAAACTCCCGTTCCAAATCCACGTAACGCACGCCGAGAGCTTTGGCCAGGGCCCGGATTTCGGCATTGAGCACCAGGGTGGGGCCGGCGAAGGGCTCATGATCCGTGACGGGCATTGGATAGGTGGCCAGGACGGGCACCACCTGGTTTTCCCGGCAGATGGCCACCATCTGGGAGAGGGCATTGACGATGCGGGCGGGATCGGCGCCGTGAATCACATCGTTGATGCCGTAGAGAATCAGCATGAAGGCCGGATGGTGGGCGTTGATGAGCGAGCGGGTGTGGCCGACGCTTTCGGTGGCCCGGCTGCCGGATTCGCCGGCATTGATCACTCGCTTGCCGATCATGCCGGACAATTGCGTGGGGTAGGAGGCGCAATCGCAATGATTGCCCTGAGTAATACTGTCGCCGAACGCCACGACGGTATTAAGGTCGTTGGCGCCGGGATCTTTGTTGTTCAGCCCGCCGCCGCCCCCGCCGTCGTCGCACCCGGCCCAGAACAGACACCCGGCCATCACACCCACCCAACTCAATCGGCGAAGACCTATTGCATTCATTACTC
>CAZHSS010000064.1:0-8097 GCA_964535205.1 uncultured Verrucomicrobiota bacterium | reverse complement strand
GGCGCGGATTCGCGGCGCGCGCCGGCTTCCGGTGAGGGGCGGGGCTGGGCGCAGAGCGCAAACAGTTGTCAATAATATCCCATTAAAATTCAGTTAAATCTGCTCTGTCCCCATTGACAGGCCGGGGGGGGTGTTTAACGATAGGCAGTTGGAATATACCGAACGGGCACGGGACATGCCGATGACATCCATGGCGGAATCGCGTTACAAAGAATGCAGGCATTGCGGGAACCGGGTTCATCCGCGGACCCGTCAATGTCCGTTTTGCGGGGAAGTGATCGGGGCGGGCTGGTTTTCCCTGGTGGGCACGGCGATGCTGGTGCTGGTGGTGCTGGGGCTGTTGACCTATGCCGCCTGCAATCGCACGCCGTCGCCGTCGCCCGGCCGCACAACGGTCGTTTCGTTTCAGCTGCCGGAATAGGGCGGTTTTCGGGCGGGGGAGGGGGCGTGAAGAAAAAAGCCGCCCGAGCCGAATGAGGCGTTGACGGTATGGGGGCGGTTCCCTACCCTTGAGGAGTACCAAACGGAGACGTTTGGATTCGAGAGGAGGTCGGCATGAGCACGACAGTCGGCGATCTGTTGCGGATCAAGGGGAGCGCGGTGGAGACGATCACCGCGGAGCAGACGGTGCTGGAGGCGATCCGCCGCATGGAGCAGAAGCACATCGGCTGTCTGGCGGTGGTGACCAAGAGCGGGAAGCTGTCGGGGATTGTCTCGGAACGCGACTGCCTGTGGAAGATCGTGGCGGCGGGAAAGTCGCCGAAAACCCATTCGGTCAAGGATGCGATGACGCCGCTGCGGCAGATGCAGACCGTGACGCCTGCGCAAACGGTGGAGGACTGCATGGCGCTGATTTCCGGCCGGCGGCACCGGCATCTGCCGGTGCTGGAGGGCGGCAGGCTGGCCGGCATGGTGTCCATCGGCGATGTGGTGAAGACCCTGCTGGACGCGCAGCAGGCGACGATTGACAGCCTCGAAAAGTACATCACCGGGACGTTCTGATGCGCGCGGGGGGGCCAGAAGTGCCGCCGCCGGCCGATCGAAAGACGATCCGCTCGGTCATCGCCCGCTACGGTGGCGACGCGACGCGGCTGATGGACATCCTGATTGATATCCAGGATGAGCTGGGGTGCCTGACGCACAGGACGGCGGCGGAGATTGCCCGGGTTCTGGGGATTCCGCAGGTGGACGTCGAGCAGACCGTGTCGTTCTATCACTTTTTCGCGCGGGAGCCGCGGGGGACATATGCCGTGTATCTCAACGACAGCGTGGTGGCGGACTTCTGCGGCCGGACGGCGGTGGCGGCGGCGTTCGAAGAGGCGGCGGGCTGCCGGTTCGGGGAGGTGTCGGCGGATGGAACGGTGGGGCTGTTCCACACGGCGTGTATCGGAATGAGCGACCAAGAGCCGGCGGCGCTGATCAACGGGCAGGTGTTTCCCTCGCTGACGCCGGAGCGGGCGCGGGAGCTGGTGGCGGGGATGCGCGCGGGACAGAGCGTCGAGGAGCTGAAGGGGACGGCGTACGGCGACGGGCAGAACGCGCATCCGCGGGTGCGCGCGCTGGTGCGCAACCACATCCGCCGGCGCGGGCCGACCGTGTTTGCGGACTACACGCCGGGGGAAGCGCTGGGGAAGGTGACGCGGATGAGTTCGGGGGAGGTGATCGCGGCGGTCAAGTCCGCGAGCGTGCGCGGGCGGGGCGGGGCGGGATTCCCGACGGGGATGAAATGGGAGTTTGCGCGGCGGGCGCCGGGCGACATCAAGTACATTTTCTGCAACGCGGACGAAGGCGAACCGGGGACGTTCAAGGACCGCGTCATTCTGACAGAGCGCCCGCAGATGGTGTTCGAGGGCATGGCGATCGCGGCCTACGCCGTAGGCGCGCGCCAGGGCATTCTGTATGTGCGCAACGAATACCACTATCTGCGCGACTATCTCGAGCACGTGCTGGCGGATCTGCGCGCGCAGGGCCTGCTGGGCGAGGCGATCGGCGGGGTGGCGGGTTTCCGCTTCGACATCAGCATCCAGTACGGCGCGGGGGCCTACGTCTGCGGGGAGGAGTCGGCGCTGATCGAGTCGGCGGAGGGCAAGCGGGGCGAGCCGCGCGACCGCCCGCCGTTCCCGGTGGAGAAGGGCTACTTGCAGCGGCCGACGGTGGTCAACAACGTCGAGACGCTTTGTTCGGCGGTGCAGGTGATGCTGAAGGGGCCGGAGTGGTACAACCGGCTGGGCACCGGTCAGTCGAAGGGGACCAAGGTGCTGTGCGTGTCGGGCGACTGCGACCGGCCGGGCATCTACGAGGTGGAGTGGGGCTTTTCGGTCAACGACATCCTGGCGATGGCGGGCGCGGACAACGTGCAGGCGGTGCAGGTGGGCGGGCCGTCCGGTGCATGCATCGGCCCGGAGGAATTCGGCCGGGTGCTGGCCTATGAAGACCTGGCGACCGGCGGGTCGTTCATCATCATCGGCCGGCATCGCGACCTGCTGAGGGACGTGGTGCTGAATTTCGCGCGGTTTTTCCGGGAGGAATCGTGCGGGTCGTGCGTGCCGTGCCGGGCGCTGACGGGCATGGCGCAGGTGGTGCTGGAGCGGATCATCGCGGGCACGGGCACGGCGGAGGACGTGGAGCGGCTGCAATCGTGGCAGGCGATCATGCGCCACAACCGCTGCGGACTGGGCCAGACGGCGCTGAATCCGGTCACCAGCACGATCCGGAATTTCAAGCCGCTCTACGAGGCGCGGCTGGCGACGGGCGATCCGCGCTTCGTGCCGTCGTTCGACCTGGCGGCGGCGGTGCGGGACTACGAAGCGGCGGCGGGCGCCGGAAAGGAGTAGGGGAAGCCATGGCCAGTTTTGTCCGCTTCACGCTCGACGGCCGCGAGTGCCTGGCGGAGGAAGGCGCCCAGCTGGTGGCGGCGGCGAAAGAGTGCGGGGTGTTCATTCCGACGCTGTGCAACTATCCGGGCATTCCGCCCAAGGGAGCGTGCCGGATCTGCACGGTGCTGGTCAACGGCATGCCCCACACGGCCTGCACCACGCGGGTGGTGGAGGACATGGCGGTGGTGACTTGCACCCCCGAGCTGGAGGCGTTCCGAAAGTCCGTCGTGGAGATTCTGTTCGCGGAAGGCAACCACCTGTGCCCGTCGTGCGAGCGCAGCGGCAACTGCGAGCTGCAGGCGCTGGCCTATCGCTACCGCGTCACCGTGCCGCATTTTCCGTACCTGTTTCCGAAACGCGACGTGGAGGCCTGGCACCCGAAGCTGGTCAAGGACCACAACCGCTGCATCCAATGCAAGCGCTGCATCCGGGGCATCCACAACGACAAGGGACAGGCCATCTTCGCGTTCGGGAAACGGGGCGACAAGGTGGTGATCAACATTGATCCCGAGACCTCGAAGGACATCAGCGACGAGCTGGCGCAGGCGGCGATGGACATCTGTCCGGTCGGGGCGATTCTCCGCAAGGGCAAGGGATTCGATACGCCGATCGGCCGGCGGACCTACGACCGGGCACCCATCGGCAGCGAGGCGGCGCCATGAGCCCGAAGAGTGCGAAGGCGAAGAAGATCGTGGCGACGACCTCGCTGGCGGGGTGCTTCGGCTGCCACATGTCGCTGCTGGACATTGACGAGCGGCTGTTCGACCTGATCGAGCTGGTGGAGTTCCACAAATCGCCGATCGACGACATCAAGACGTTCACGAAAGAGTGCGACATCGGCCTGGTGGAGGGCGGGTGCTGCAACGACGAAAACGTGCATGTGCTCAAGGAGTTCCGCAGGCACTGCCGGACGCTGGTGGCGGTCGGCGAGTGCGCGATCATGGGGGGGCTGCCGGCGATGCGCAACACCATCCCGCTGGCGGAGTGCCTCGACGAAGCCTATCTGGGGGGGGCGACGGTGGCGGACTGCAATCCGGGGCGGGTGATTCCCTGCGCCCCGGACATTCCGAAGATTCTCAACCGCGTCTATCCGTGCCACGAGGTGGTGAAGATGGACTATTTCCTTCCGGGCTGTCCGCCGAGCGCCGATCTGATCTGGGATGCGCTGGTGTCGCTGGTGTCCGGGAAGGAACTCGCCCTGGAATACCGGACCTTTAAATTCGACTGAGAGAGCCCATGACCCGCAAAATCGTCATTGATCCCGTCACGCGCGTGGAAGGGCACGGCAAGGTCACGATCCGGCTTGACGATGACGGAAACGTGTCGGAGAGCCGGCTGCACATCGTGGAGTTCCGGGGGTTCGAGCGGTTCGTGCAGGGGCGTCCGTACTGGGAGGCGCCGGTGCTGGTGCAGCGCCTGTGAGGCATCTGCCCGGTGAGCCACCACCTGGCGGCGGCCAAAGCGATGGATGTGGTGGTCGGCGCGGGGACGGGCGACGGGCTGACGCCGACGGCGGAAAAGATCCGCCGCCTGATGCACTACGGACAGATTTTCCAGTCGCACTCGCTTCATTTCTTCCATCTGGCCTCGCCGGACCTGCTGTTCGGGTACGACTCGGCGCCGGAGACGCGCAACGTGATCGGCGTGGCGATGGCCAACCGCGAGCTGGCGACGCAGGCGGTGCTGATGCGCAAGTACGGCCAGGAGGTGATCGCGGCGACCGCCGGCAAGAAAATCCACGGCACCGGCGCGATCCCCGGCGGCGTGAATAAAAGCCTGACGCCGGCCGAGCGCGACGCCCTGCTTCTGGGCGGGGGCGGGCCGCTCAACGCCGACCACATGGTGGAGTGGTCGCAGGGGGCGCTGGCGTTCTTCAAGGACTACTACAGGCAGCACACGGAATTCATCGACGGGTTTTCGCGGTTTCCGTCGAACCACCTGAGCCTGGTGCGCCGGGACGGCGCGCTGGATCTGTACCACGGCGTGCTGCGGGCGGTGGACGCGGAGGGCAAGCGGATCCTGGACGACGTGGATCCGCAGGACTACCTCGAGCACTTCCGCGAGGAGGTCAAGCCGTGGAGTTTCATGAAGTTCCCGTACCTGAAAAAGCTGGGGCCGGAAAAGGGCTGGTACCGGGTGGGGCCGCTGGCGCGGCTGAACACGGCGGACTTCATTCCGACCCCGCTGGCGCAGGCGGAATTCGAGGAATACAAGGCGGCGACGGGCGGCAAGCCCAACGACCGCTGCATGCATACGCACTGGGCGCGGCTGATCGAAGTGCTGCACGCCGCGGAATGCATGCGCGACCTGCTGAACGATCCGGACATCCTGGGCAGCGACCTGGCGGTGAAGGGCGCGCGGCAGGCCGCGGGCGTCGGCCTGCTGGAGGCTCCGCGCGGCACGCTGTTCCATCACTACCGCGTCGGCGACGACGATCTGATCCGGATGGCGAACCTGATTGTCTCCACCACGAACAACAACGAGCCGATGAACCGGGCGGTGAACCACGTGGCCCGCGCCATGCTGACGGGCGTGAAGGAAATCACCGAAGGTATGCTCAACGCCGTCGAGGTGGCGATCCGCGCCTACGATCCCTGCCTGAGCTGCGCGACGCACGCCTACGGCCAAATGCCGCTCGAGGTCTCGCTCTACGATTCCGCCGGCCAACTTGTTTCCAAGAAGAGGAAATCCTTTTAACGCAAAGGGCGCTAAAGGCGCAAAAGTCCGCAAACGCCAACCCATTTTTACAGGTCTTCGCTTGCGTCCCCTTGCGCCGTTTGCGCCTCTTGCGTTGAATGGTTCTCGGTCCGGCAACTTGATGATTGGATATTGGACATTGGATATTGAATATTGATGTTCCCATGAAGCCTCTCCTGATCTACGGCTACGGGAATCCGGGGCGGCAGGACGACGGGGTGGGGGTGATGCTGGTGGAGGAGCTGGAGGCGTGGGCCCGGGCGGAAGGTCTGAAGGGGCTGGCGTTCGACACGAACTACCAGCTCAACGCGGAGGATGCGCTGGCGGTGGCGGAGGCCCGGGCCGTGGTTTTCGTGGATGCCGCCCGGGAGGGGGCGGAGCCGTTCGAGTTCAGGCGGCTGGAACCGCGCGGGGAGATCGCGTTTTCGACGCACGCGATGTCGCCGGAGAGCGTGCTGGCGCTGGCCGCCGAACTGTACGACGCCAAGCCCCCCGCGTGGATCCTCGCCATTCGCGGCCTGGCCTGGGAACCCAACGAACCGCCGACCAAAACCGCCCGCAACCATCTGGCCGCCGCCCGCGGGTTCCTGCAGAAGTGGCTGCGGAATTGACGAAAGGGGTGGAAGTGGCTAGGGTGCCGCCTGTTACGCGCGTCCATCTACACACAGCCCGGAGGAGAAAGCATGAGTTCAACGGTCGGCGATCTGTTGCGGATCAAGGGAAGCCAGGTGGAGACGATCACGGCGGGGGAGCGGATTCTGGATGCGATCCGGCGCATGAACGAGAAGCACAT
The DNA here is from genome assembly GCA_964535205.1 of uncultured Verrucomicrobiota bacterium. Lineage (GTDB taxonomy): Bacteria > Verrucomicrobiota > Kiritimatiellia > CAIQIC01 > Lenti-01 > JAAZFE01. The sequence goes on along the minus strand of CAZHSS010000064.1, from coordinate 1,731 downwards.
CGGGTGCCTGGCGGTGGTGACGAAGGCGGGGAAGCTGTCGGGGATTCTGTCGGAACGCGACGTGCTGTGGAAGATCGTGGCGGAAGGGCTGTCACCGAAAACGCACCTGGTGAAGGATGCGATGACGCCGCTGCGGCAGATGAAGACGGTGGGGCCGTCGGAATCGGTGGAGGAGTGCATGTCGCTGATGACCGGGCGGCGGCACCGGCATCTGCCGGTGCTGGCGGACGGCAAGCTGACGGGACTGATTTCGATCGGCGACGTGGTGAAGTACCTGATTGATGCGCAGCAGGCGACGATCAACAGCCTGGAGAAATACATCACGGGGACGTTTTAGGCAAAGGGAGCGGAACAGCCCGGCTCGGCAGGGATGCCTCGCCCTACCTGCGGCCGAGGGTAGGGCGAACCCTCCGGGTGAGCCGTCGGGTTTGCGGTAGGTGACGGCTGGAAGGATTGGAGAGCGAAGCGATGACGAAGACCTGCACATGCGCCGGCGCGGAGACCGCGCCGGATGAACGGGAACTGGCGGCGCGGCTGGAGGAGGTGTTGGCCGGGCAGAAGGACATGCCGGGCGGGCTGATTCCGGCGCTGCAGATGGCGCAGGCGCTCTACGGCTACCTGCCGGAGGCGGCGATGCGGCGGGTGGCGCAGGCCTTCGACAAGTCGTACAGCGAGGTGGCCGGGGTGGTTTCGTTTTATTCGTTTTTTTCGACGGTGCCGCGCGGGCGGTTTGTGGTGCGGGTCTGCCTGGGCACGGCGTGCTATGTGCGCGGCGGCAACGAGGTGCTGCGGGCGATCCGCGACAAGCTGGGGATCGACGTGGGCGGCACGACGCCGGACCGGCTGTTTTCGCTGGAGGTGGGCCGCTGCTTCGGGGCGTGCGGCATGGCGCCGGTGCTGATGGTGAACGACGACCTGCACCAGCGGGTGAAGCCGGCGAAAGTGGGCGAACTGCTGGAGACCTATCGAGCGCAGGCGGCGCCCGAGGCGGAGGCGGCGTCATGACCAACCGCCTGAAGAAAATGGACTCGGGGACGGCGCTGGCGGCCTGGCGGAACGAGCTGCGGCAGGCGGAGACCGCCGGGCAGGAGGTCCGGATCTGCATGGGGGGAAGCTGCCTGGCATCAGGGGCGCCGGAGATCGCCGAAGCGTTCCGGAAGGAATTGGCGGCGGCGGGGCTGGCGGAAAAAGTGGCCGTGCGATCGGCGGGCTGCATGGGGCCGTGCGTGCGCGGGCCGGTGCTGCGCCTCGGCGACGGCACGTTTTATCAGGGCGTGAAGCCGGAAGACGCCGCGGAAATCGTTCGCGAGCATCTGGTCGGCGGCCGCGTGGTGGACCGGCTGATTGCGCATGACGAGGCCGGCGGAAAGCCGCAGGCGAAGGACGGGGAGATTCCGTTTTTCATGCAGCAGACACAGATCGTGCTGCGCAACTGCGGGCGGATCGATCCGGAGCGGATCGAGGAATACGTGGCTCGCGACGGCTACGCGGCGCTGGCGAAGGCGCTGGCGGGCGGCGGGCCGGAAACGGTGATCGAGGAAATCAAGGGCTCCGGCCTGCGCGGGCGGGGCGGGGCCGGGTTTCCGACGTTCCTGAAGTGGGAATTCACCCGCCGGGCGCCGGGCGATCGGAAGTACGTGCTGTGCAACGCGGACGAAGGCGATCCGGGCGCGTATATGGACCGCAGCGTGCTGGAGGGCGATCCGCACAGCGTCATCGAGGGCATGGCCA
>CAZHSS010000063.1:0-8262 GCA_964535205.1 uncultured Verrucomicrobiota bacterium | reverse complement strand
GGAGCCGACGATGACCTTGGAGAGATCCACCACGACGGTTTTCATGTGGAGCGGTACGGTGGGCAAAGCGAGGCGCACGTCGATCCCCGCTCGGCGAAGGCGTTCAGCCCGGTTGGAGTGATGCTCGTCGAGGCGGTCGGCGGTACCGGGCGGAGTGTACAGGACCATGTAGACATAAACCCCGCGCCGGGCGGCGGCTTCGAGATCGCCGACGATTTCTTCCGTGAAGGGGGCGGCGCTTTTCTGCTCGGAGAACACGTACATGCCTATGAAAATGGATTGGCGGGCGGTCTGGATCAGTTTGCGCAGCGCGGGCTGTAGTTCTTCGTCGGGGAGATAGGCAACCTTTCCTGAGCCTTCGAACGCGGGGAACGGTACCCGCCCAAGGTCGGTAAAATTGGTGCGAGGGCCGGTGGCAGGCAAATCGGGGCAAAAACCGGGATCGATACGGGAATCATCGGCAGCAGAGAGATCAAGGGCTTTGGTCTCGAAAGAGCGACTGTCGGCCATGATCGCGCTCAGGTTTTCTGAATAGAGCCGGGCCAAAGCGGGCGAATCGATCCAGAGCATGTCTTCGTAGTTGCCGTCGATGGCCGTAGGGGTCCAGTTGGCGGAGCCGGTCCAGACGTACCTTTCATCAATCACAACGGCCTTGAGATGCATGGACGCGCGGTCTTTGTGGAAGCTGGAGACTTGCACCCCGGCATCCCACAGCGTCTGCAGATCGCCCAGCCCCCGGCCGCTCGCGGCACCGGAATCCACAACCAGGCGAACGGTGGCATTGGTGGCGATCTGCGCCAGGGTATCCATCAGTTCTCGGTCGGTAATCAGATACATGCCGACATCCACGGTGCGGGCGTTTTTCAGCAGAGGAATCAGGTCATCGAGGATGGCTTGCCGGGCGGGGGTAAAATAGACGCGCGTCCGATCGGCCGTTGCAGAAGTTCCCGGCAGGTTGCGCGGCGGCGAGGGCAAGCGGCTGTTGACCCGGCGGGCCATTGGGGACGGAGGCGGGCCTTCGAGCCGTTTGCCGTCGGCTTGGATTTCGTCGAAGCGGGCCAGATATTCGGCAGCCAATTCCGAAGAATAAAGCGCAAGGACATCCTCGTGATTGCTTTCCTCGGCGGCTTCGGACCAGTTGGCTGCGCCGGTCAGAACAACCTTTCCATCCACCACGGCGCACTTATGGTGCAAGCGACCGGCCCCTTCTGGAGAAACAACATATACATCGACACCATGCTGCCGAAGACGCTCCAGCACCGGACGATTGGCCGTTGTATCCATGTCGGTGCTGGTCAGCACACGTACCTGGATGCCTCGTTCAGCGGAGAGTTGGCAAAGAGCCTCCGCCAGAGCCTCGCTGCTGAAGTAGAACATGGCCACGTCCACACGGGTGCGCGCCTGCTCCAATTCGGCAAGGATCAGGGGGATTCCCCCTCCCCCGGGAGAAAAGGCCACGCGGCAGGAGACGTCCCGGTGGACGGGGGCTGATGGAAAAGCAGGGATGTCCGACGCCTGGGCGGCGACGCTACAGAGTACATAGGACGTGAGAAGGAGAGAGAACCAGGCTTTATGCCGAAATGGAAACGATCGATCGGCCATGACGGTCGAAACTTATCGCTTTAATTATCACGGCGTCAATGGGTTGCGCGTTAGTATCCCGTTATTTTATTGTTACCAATCTGTTACCATCCCGGGAACGGAGAAACACCGCCGCTTTACTCCGCCCGCCCGCCCCGCAGCGCGAGCAGACTGGCCAGGATTTCCCGCAGCGCGGGCGTGGTCAGGGCCTTGTCCGTGGACTCGAAAAACTTGTCCAGTCCCTCGAATCCTTCCTGCTCGTACACGCTGGCCTGCAGGCCCATTTCCAGCCGGTCGATCTCTTTCAGAAACCGCGCCTCCGGGGTCTCTCCCCGCTCGAATTCCTCCCAGACCGCCAGGTAGTCGGCCCCGTTCGGCAGCCGCCCGAACACCCGCTCCACCGACCGCCGCTCCAGCTCGTGCTTGTCCTCCAGCGACATCCCCCCCGGCACGATATCCCCCGCGTAGATTTCGCCGAAATCATGCAGCAGCCCCATCCGCACCAGCCGGACCGGATCCAGCTCCGGGAACTGCGCCTCCGCCAGGAACAGCGCCAGCAGGGCCACGCCCAGCGAATGCTCCGCCACGGTCTCGCAGTGCGCCTTCGGTATCCCCGCCTTCAGCCACCCCTGCCGGTACAGGCTCTTCAGGTGGTTGAATTCGAAAAATACCCGCACAATCGGCAGCACGTCCCTGCCGTCCAGTTTCCGTATGGCCTGCGCCCGCTTCGTTTCCATGTCGTGGCTCCTTGTCGATCCGCTTCAGTATGCCTTGCCCGGCGTTTTCCACGCCATGGAAAAAATACCGATTTCGTCTTCAGCCCTTCATATATGCACTTATACACATATGTGTATATGTGAATGATGCGGTCGCCGCAGGCTGCTGACGAAAAGGAGAGCGGCCCGGCCGGAACCGGTCAGCCGTACGGGCGCGGATCGATCTGATAGCCCTTGATCTTGTAGCCGAGAATGCGCGAAGTCGTGCCCAGCGCCCGCGCCGCCGATGCAATGTTGCCGCGGCTGGATTTGAGCGCGTCGCGAATCAGGTCGCGCTCGTAGGCGCCCACCAGCGACTTGAGATCGCCGGCGACCGGCGTCCCGCTGGCCTCGGCCGTCTGCAGCGTCGGCGGCAGGTGATAAGGATGGATCACGCTGCCCTCGGCCACCAGCACCGCCCGCTCGATGCAGTTTTCCAGCTCACGGACGTTCCCCGGCCAGTGATAGATCATCAGCATGTCAATCACTGCGCTGGACAGCCGCCGGACATCCTTGCCGTTTTCCTGCGCGTACTTCTGCAGAAAATGATCCGCCAGCAGCACGATGTCCGCCTTGCGCTTGCGCAACGGCGGCACCCAGATCGGGAACACGTGCAGGCGGTAGTAGAGATCCTCGCGGAACCGCCCCTGCTGCACCAGCGCCTGCAGGTCTTTGTTTGTCGCCGCGATCACCCGCACGTCCACCTTGATGGTCCGCGTCCCGCCGACGCGCTCGAACTCGCGCTCCTGCAGCACCCGCAGCAGCTTGATCTGGATGGCGGGGGGAATGTCGCCGATTTCGTCCAGCAGCAGCGAGCCGCCGTGGGCCAGCTCGAAGCGCCCCTTGCGCTCGGCCAGCGCCCCGGTGAACGCCCCCTTCTCGTGGCCGAACAGCTCGCTCTCGATCACGCTTTCGGGCAGCGCCGCGCAGTGGGCCTTGATGAACGGCTTGCCGGCCCGCGGGCTGTTGTAGTGGATGGCGTGCGCCACCAGCTCCTTGCCCGTGCCCGTCTCGCCTTCGATCAGCACCGATGCCGCGCTCTTTGTCACCTGCGCGATCTGGTTGTACACAATCTGCATCTCGTGGGAGTTGCCCACGATGTTCGCCGGCCGGAAGCGGTTCTTCAACTCTTCCTTCAGCCGCGCGTTTTCCTCCGCGAGGCGCTCCTGCGACTCCTGCACCGCGCGGCGCAGCTTGACGGCCTGGGCGATCATGGAGGCGATGATCTTCAGCAGGCGCACGTCCTGCTGGAGATCGGCCGCCGGATCGAATGCCCGCTCGGCGCTCAGCGTGCCCGCCACCGCCTGCTCCACCTTCACCGGCACGCAGATGAACGACGTGTCGGCGCGCTTGCCGCGCTGCATCTTATCCAGGAACAGCGGCGAATCGCTCATCCGGGGAATCACTGTCGGCTTGCCGCTAAGCGCCACCTGCCCCGTCGCGCCTTCTCCCAGCCGGTAGCGACCGCGCCGGGCCTGCTGCACCGACAGGCCGTGCGCGGCCTCCACCAGGATCTCGCCCGTCAGGCGGTTCAGCAGCGTCAGCGTAGCCACGCCCATGCCCATCTGCACCGACAGCGCCTCCAGGATCGGATGCGCCACCTCCTGCAGGTCCATGCTGTGGTCCAGCAGCCGGCTGATCTCGCCCAGCAGCTCGATTTCCCGCGAATGGCGTTCGGCGGGAAAAGCGCCCCGGGGACTGGATTTGGGCTTGGATGTCATGGACGGGTCCGGCAAGCGGCCTCCGCCCGCCGCCCCGGAACCCGGGCGCGACCGGCGAAGGCCGGCGGAATTACTTGATGAACAGCATTTCCTGATAGGTCGGCAGCGGCCAGAGATCGTCCGACACGATGAACTCGAGCTGGTCCACCACGTCGCGGACGGCATCCATGGCGGGGACGATCCGGGTGCGGCAGTAGAGCGCGTGCCGCGCCGCGTCGCCGTTGCCTTCGTGCGCCAGGGCCTTGCGAAGGGCTTCGATGCGGGTCTGCAGCGCCGCCACCAGTCCGCACAGCTCCTTCAGCACCGTCGTGCAGTGCTTCTGGCCCATCTGCTTGAGCACCTGCGAGGTGTCCGCCAGCCGCTTCTGGTATTCCACCGCCGCGGGGAAGATCATCGTCTTGGCGATCTCGAAGGCCAGGCGCCCCTCGATCATCACGTCCTTGATGTACTTCTCCAGGTAGATTTCGTTCCGGCTGCGGAATTCGCGGACGCTCAGCACGCCGTGCTTCGCCAGCACGTCTTCGTTGTCCTTCGTCTGGCAGGCGGGGATGGCTTCGGCCGTGTGACGGGCATTGGGCAGGCCGCGCTTCGCCGCCTCCTTCTCCCATGCCGCCGTGTAGCCGTCTCCGTTGTAAATGATCCGTCCGTGCTTTTTCATGATCTTCTGGATCACCTTCTGCACGGCCGCGCCCAGCGCCTTCGGCGTCTTCGCCTTCGCCGCCTCCAGCTCCCCGGCGATGTAAGCCAGCGAGTCGGCCACGATCGTATTCAGGATCACCAGCGGCCCCGCCACGGACTGGCTGGACCCGACGGCCCGGAATTCGAATTTGTTTCCGGTGAAGGCGAACGGGCTGGTGCGGTTGCGGTCGCCGGCGTCTTTCGGCAGCGGCGGCAGCGTGTCCACCCCCACCGTCAGCAGACCGGGCGCCCGGGCCTTGCTCCCGCCGCCCTTGGCGATGCTCTCGAACACCTCCGTGAGCTGCTCGCCGAGGAAAATGGACAGGATGGCCGGCGGCGCTTCGTTCGCGCCGAGCCGGTGGTCATTGCCCGCATGGGCAATGGAGGCTCGCAGCAGAGTCGCGTGCCGGTCCACAGCGCGGATCACCGCGGCGCAGAACGCCAGGAACTGCATGTTCTCGTGCGGCGTATCGCCGGGCTCCAGCAGGTTCATCCGCTTCGTACCCAGCGACCAGTTCAGGTGCTTGCCGGATCCGTTGATGCCGGCGAAGGGTTTTTCGTGCAGCAGGCAGGTCATGCCGTACTTCTGGGCCACGCGCTGCAGCACCGTCATGGTCAGGTACTGATGGTCGGCCGCCACGTTGGCGTTCTCGAATACCGGCGCCAGCTCGTACTGGCCGGGCGCCACCTCGTTGTGCCGGGTCTTGACCGGCACACCCAGCTTGTACAACTCGCGTTCCGCCTCCAGCATGAACGCCAGCACGCGCTCGGGAATGGCCCCGAAATACTGGTCTTCCATCTCCTGGCCCTTGGGCGGCTTGGCGCCGAACAGGGTGCGGCCCGCGCTGATCAGATCCGGCCGCGCGAAGAAGAAGTTGCGGTCCACCAGGAAGTACTCCTGCTCGCAGCCCGCCGTCGAATAGACCCGGTCGGGATGCTCGTGGCCGAAGATGCTCAGCAGGCGCCGGGCCTGCGTGTTCAGCGCCTGCATGGACCGCAGCAGCGGCGTCTTCTTGTCCAGCGCCTCGCCCGTCCACGAACAGAACGCCGTGGGAATGCACAGCGTCGTGCCGTTGGGGTTTTCGAGAATGTAGGCCGGACTGGTCACGTCCCACGCCGTGTAACCGCGCGCTTCGAACGTCGCCCGGATCCCGCCCGACGGAAAACTCGACGCGTCCGGCTCGCCCCGGATCAGCTGCTTCGCCGAAAACTCCGCCAGCGCCCCGCCCTTGCCGTCCGGCTCGAGAAATCCGTCGTGCTTCTCGGCCGTCAAACCCGTCAGCGGATAGAACACGTGCGCGTAGTGCGTCGCGCCCTTCTCGATCGCCCAGTCCCGCATCGCCACCGCCACTTCGTCGGCCACCGTGACGTCGAGCTTCTCGCCCTGGTCAATCGTCCGCCGCAGCGCCTGGTACACCCCCTTCGGCAGCCGCGCCTGCATCACCCGGTCGTCGAACACGTTCGCCCCGAAGATCTCGCTCGCCGGCGTCTTGGAAAAATCCAGCGCCGGAGCCGTCGCCCGGTAGTTCGTCACCGCCGCTATCGCATTCAATCTGGATATGCTCATCTGTCCGCCTCTTTCCTTTTTCGAAGCCTGTTCGTCCCTATCCGACATTTTGGACCCGGATGCCGTCCCGCCGTTCCATTTTGTCTCGGCCCCCGTTTCAATGCAATCCCCATGCCAACTTGCCGCCAACCTGACCTCCTGCTGCCTTTTCACCCTGGACGACAATAAGTTGGAATCTTCGGGCCGGTTTTTCATTTCTGCGTGATAATACATTTTTGTAGCTTTGTAAAGATTTATTCCACAATTTTGTATCCTCGCTCTCTCCATCCACCCTGATTGTCGCCGCATTCTATAATTCATAGGCTGACCCCATTTTGCAAAAAGGGGTCAGCCTATGAATTATAGAATTGGATGTGCATCCGGCCTCCGCGCTTCCGCCTCCGCGCTTCCGCATTGCCGGGCGCCGTTCTCCTGCGGTAGTCTGCGAATAGATTTTTTCCAGGAGTTGTTCGCATGATCCACCCCACCGCCATTGTCGAGCCCGGTGCCCAGCTGGGCACCGATGTCCGCATCGGCCCCTTGGCCTATGTCGCCGCCACCGCCGTGCTGGGCGACGGCTGCGTTCTGGCCCCCCATGCCGTCGTGCTCGACCACACCACCCTCGGCGCGCGCTGCACCGTGCATTCCGGCGCCGTCATCGGCGACCTGCCCCAGGACCTGTCCTTCGGCGGCGAACCTTCCTATGTCGTCACGGGCGACCACTGCACCTTCCGCGAAGGCGTCACCATTCACCGCGGAACCAAGCCCGGCACCACCACCCGCATCGGCCAGCGCGTTTTCATGATGGCCAATGCCCATGCCGCCCACAACTGCGAGGTGGGCGACCACGTTGTCATGGCCAACAGCGCCGCGCTCGGGGGATATGTCACCGTTGGCGATCGCTGTTTTATCGGCGGCAACGTCGGCGTTCACCAGTTCTGCCGCATCGGCCGCCTTGCCATGGTCGGCTCCGGGGCTTTCATCAGCAAGGATCTCCCCCCCTTCTGTATCGCACCCAGCAGCCGGAACAGCTTCGTCGCCGGACTCAATCTCGTCGGTCTGCGCCGCGCCGGACTCAACGCCGCCCAGCGCGCCCAGATCAAACAGGCCTTTGCCATCCTCTACCGCTCCGGACTCAACACCTCCCAGGCCCGCGAAACCCTCCGCACCGACACCGGCAACCCGTTCGCCGCTGAATTCGCCGACTTCATCGATCGCGCCACCCGCGGCCTTTGCCGGCCGTCCTTCGATACCGCTGACGCGTCCGATGCCTGATCTTCCCGTCATTCGGACCGCCCTCGGCGGATTTTCCGACTACGAGCTCATCGACTCCGGCCGCCGCTGCAAACTGGAGCGCTTCGGGCCCGTCACCGTCATCCGCGGCGAACCCAAGGCCTGGTGGGAACCCGTCCTGCCCGCCCGCGAGTGGGACCGCGCCCAGGCCGTCCACGACGAGGATTCCGGCTGGGATCTTCGTCCCGGCTGTCCCCGGCAGTGGCCCCTTCGCGACGGCCCCCTGACCTTCCTCGCCCGCCTCTCCGACACCAGCAAGCACCTCGGCATTTTCCCGGAGCAGTCCCCCCACTGGCGCACCATCCGCGAAGCCGCCGCCCCCGGCGCCCGCCTGCTGAACCTCTTCGGCTATACCGGCGCCGCCACCCTCGCCGCCGCCGCCGCCGGCTGGCTGCCCACCCATGTGGACGCCTCCAAACCCGCCGTCGCCTGGGCCCGAGAAAACCAGGCCGCCTCCGGACTCGCCGATAAACCCGTCCGCTGGATTGTCGAAGACGCCATGAAATACGTCCGCCGCGAAATCAAACGCGGCTCCCGTTACGACGGCATCCTCCTCGATCCCCCGGCCTTCGGCCGCGGCCCCGACGGCGGCGTCTGGAAAGTCGAACGCCAGCTCCCCGAACTGCTCGACCTCTGCCGCCAGACCCTGACGGACACCCCCCGCCTCCTGATCCTGACCACCTACAAC
>CAZHSS010000062.1:2231-8301 GCA_964535205.1 uncultured Verrucomicrobiota bacterium | reverse complement strand
TTTTCATGAGTTCATGAGTTCTGATTAATTTGGTTGCGGCTCTGCCGCGCTGTGTGAATCCCTGTCCATCCGTGGTTGGCTCGCTCCCCCTGGCGTTCGTTGCACCCTTGGCGTGAATCCTGTCCGGTTTCCTCCCCGCCCGCCTGCCCCCCTCATCCCCGTTATGGACGCCGGCCCGTTCCGACGCTAGACTGCCCCCATGCTCTTCAGCGATGCACCGCGTGAAAAAGAATCCACCGCCTGGGGGTGGGCCGCCGCCTGGACGGCATTCATCTACCTCACCATTCCGCTCGCCCGCGCCATCCAGGAAACCGTCCGCGAGCGCGCTGGCAAAGAGGTCTTCCTGTGGATCACGTTCCTCGCCTTCTTCGCCGCCGCCGCCTGGATTCTCCGCGCCCTGCTCCGCCGCCAGTGGACCGCCCGCCCGCCACAGCTCGCCGTCCTGGGCGCCATCGGCGCGCTCTTTTCCTGGCTGACGTGGTCCCTGCGCGCCAACCCCGAAGAAGCCTTCCATTTCGTCCAGTACGGCGTTCTTTCGCTCCTTCTCTTCCGCGCCTTCTCCCACCGCCTGCGCGATCCGTCCATCTACCTCGCCGTCACGCTGGCCGGCGCCGCCCTCGGCATCCTCGACGAACTGATCCAATGGGTCGTGCCCCGGCGCTACTTCGACTACCGCGACATCTGGATCAACGCCCAGGCCGTCGCCTTGATGCAAATCGCCCTGGCCGCCGGCATCCGCCCCGCCCGAATCTGCGGCCGCCTCTCCCCCGCCGGCCTCCGCACCGCCTGCCGCCTCGCCATCCTCAACCTCCTGCTTCTGCTGTTCTGCGTCAACAACACCCCGCGCCTCCAGGACGCCTACGCCCGCCTCATCCCCGCCGCCCGCCACCTCGACCACCTCACCGCCGAATACGGCTTCCGCATCGAAGCCCCCGGCACCGGCGTCTTTTTCTCCCGCCTGCCGCCCGATGAACTCCGGCGCCGCGACCGTGAAGAAGGCCCCCGCGCCGCCGCGCTCCTCCGCGACCGCGCCCTCACCGAACCGCAATACTTCCGCTTTCTGAAAGAACACCCCGCCCACCGCGACCCGCTCGCGGTCGAGGCCCGCATCCACCTGTTCCGCCGCGACCGCCACGCCGCCGCTGTGCGCGATCAGCAAGACCCCGACAGCCTTCGTTTCTATGCCCATGTCGCCCACAGCGAAAACCGGATTCTCGAAACTCGTTTTTCAAAAACCCTTCGCCACTCCCCGTTCCAGTGGCCCGAAGAACGCACCCGGCTCATGGAACGCCTGGCGCAGCCGCCCGCCCCCTACGTCAGCCCCGTCAGCCGCCACCTGATTACCCGCTTCACCCAGCGCCAGGTCTCGACCCTGCTCCTGGCGCTTCTGCTGGCGGCCACCGCCGCCGAACGCCTGGCCGCCCGAAGGAGCCCTGCATGAAATCCCGACCCGCCGCCGTCACCCTGTTTCTGTCGGGCCTGGCCGCCATCCTCGCCGCCTGTTCCCGGCCCCCCGCCCCGCCTCCTCAACCCCTCCGAGTCACCCCCGATGCCCTGCGCATGGCCGCCGGCGCCATCAATGCCCAACAGCCCGATCTGGTCCTCTGCGGCGGCGACATGATCACCGACGGCTACATCGCCACCCCCGAATCCATCGTCCCGCGCTGGCAGGCCTACCGCGCATTTCACGACGCCATCCGCCCCGAGCCCGTTTCCGCCATCGGCAACCACGATCTCGTCGGCGTTGAACCCGCCGACGGCTCCCCGCCCGCCGACGATCCCCGCGCCGACGTGCGGAAATGGATGAATCTCCCCCGCACCTACCGCTCGTTCGATCGCGGCGGCTATCACTTCATCCTGCTCGACGGCATCGAGGTCACCCGCGACGATCTGAAGTACCGCGGCTTCATCGGCCCCGAACAGATGGCCTGGCTGCGCAACGACCTGGCGCAACTGCCCGCCGGCACCCCCATCGTCGTCGTCACCCACCTCCCGCTCCTCACCCGCTTCTACCGCGACGCCGACGGCCAGATCATCGCCCCTCCCCCCAACCGCGCCATCCTCAACCACCGCGAAGTCCTCGATGCTTTCGCCGGCCATCGCCTGCTGGCCGTCCTGCAGGGACACCTCCACGTCCACGAGCGGTTCGAACACAACGGCATCACGTTCCTCACCGGCGGCGCCGTCTGCGGCATGTGGTGGCGCGGCAGCTGGCACGGCACCCCCGAAGGCTTCCTCGCCCTCACCCTTTTCCCCGACCGCGTCGAATCCGAATACATCTCCTACGGCTGGCAGTCCCGCCGCCCCGCGAACCGCTAGCCCCCCCGTGATCCTCCCAACATCCCATCCCCTCCCGGACCCGCAAGCGCCCCGCCCGCTATGGATCAAATTGATCTCCCCGCGCATGTCGCGCCGGCCCATGGATTCGGCATGGAAAACCCGCATGTCGCCGCCGCTCGCCCTGCTGGTGCTCGCCGCCCTCACCCCCGAAGACCATCGCGTCACCCTCGAGGACGAAAACATCGAGCGCCCCCGCCCGGACGAATCCCCCGACCTGGTTGGAATCACCGTCAAGGCCGACACCTTTCCGCGCGCCTGCGCCATTGCCACCGGCTACCGCGCCCGCGGCATCCCCGTCATCTTCGGCGGCATCCATCCCACCGCCTGCCCGGACGATTGCGCGGCCCATGCCGACGCCGTGGTCGTCGGCGAGGCCGAACCGCTCTGGGCGCAGGTGGTGCGCGACGCCCAGGCCGGCGCCCTCCGCCCCCGCTACCAGGCCTCCGGCCCCGTCGATCCCGCCAGCACCCCCGTTCCCCGCTGGGATCTCCTGCGCCGCAAGGACTACCTCTTCACCAACACCATCACCGCCGGGCGCGGCTGCCCCTGGCGCTGCGACTTCTGCTACAACTCCTCCCCCAACCTCGACGCCCGCTACCGCGCCAAGTCCGTGCCCCAGGTCCTGCGCGAAATCGAATCGCTCGGCACCGACCACGTCATGTTCATCGACGACAACTTCATCGGCTCGCCCGCCGGCGCCCGCGAGCTCCTCCTCGCGCTCCGCCCCCTGCGCTTGACCTGGCATGCCGCCGTCTCCGCCGACATCGGCCGCCACCCGGACCTGCTCGACCTGATGGCCGGCTGCGGCTGCCGCTCGCTCTTCATCGGTTTCGAAACCGTCAATCCGGACAATCTCCTCCGCTGCCAGAAGCGCCAGAACCGTCCCGAAACCTTCGGCCAGACCATCCGCCAGATCCATCGCCGCGGCATCATGGTCAACGCCAGCGTGGTCTTCGGATTCGACGGCGACGGCCCCGACGTCTTCGATGCCACCGTCGATTGGCTTGAGGCCAACCGCGTCTCTACCATGACCGCCCACATCCTCACCCCCTATCCCGGCACCCGCCTCCACCGGCAACTGGAGGACGACGGCCGCATCGTCGATCGCGACCTGCGCCACTACAACACCTCCCGCGCCGTCTTCCGCCCCGCCCGCATGTCCCCCGCCGAACTCGAAGCCGGCTACCTCCGCGCCTACCGCCGGTTCTACTCCTTCGCCGGCATCTGGCGCCGCCGCCCCCTTGACCCCGCCCAGCGCATGGCCCATTTCGAGTTCAACCTGCTCTACCGCAAGTTCGGCCCCGCCACCTCCCGCCTCGGCCTCGCCTTCGGCATGCGCAACCTCGCCCGAATCGCCCGCGCCCTCGCCTATCCCCCCGCGGCCCGGCCCAACAGCCCGGCTCGGCAGGGACGCCTCGCCCTACCATAAGCCGGATGGGGCAGGTCTTGGGTAGGGCGAACCCTCCGGGTGAGCCGGGATGATGGATTGATCATGGCGGCATCATGTATGAAATGACTCCAGCCCGCCCCTCTTCTCCCCCTTCTCACCTGCCTTCCCGCTTGCCGCGCGGACGCGCCTCTGGCATCCTGTGGCTCATGAAACGCCACCTTTCCGTGATCGGCCTTCTGGTGCTCGCCGCGCTTGCGCTGCTGGCCGCCGGCTGCGGCCCGATCTGACCTCCATGCGCCTCCAGCGCTATGTGGATTGCGCCCGGCTCAACGGGCAGGTCATCCGCCTGCTGGCCCGCCACCGCTGGGTGCGGCCCGGCCACGTGGCCCAAAGCTATGACCGGCTTGCCCCCGATTACGACCAGGCCTGGCTCCTGCACCTGCACGGCACCACCCGCCGCCTGCTCGACGGCCTGCCGGACGACATCTCCCCCGGCGACCTCCTCGATCTCGGCTGCGGCACCGGCTTCGCCGCGCTCCAACTTGCCGCCCGCCATCCCGGGCGCACCCTCATCGCCTGCGACCTCTCCCCCGGCATGATCGCCGAAGCCCGCACGCGCCCCGGCGCCGACGCCATCGAGTGGCACGTCGCCGACATGCTCGCCTTTCTCGCCGCCCGCCCCGCTGCCTCCGCCGCGCTCGCCGCCGCCGCCTGGTCGGCCGGCTATGCCGACTTCCGCTGCTTCTGCCGCGAATCCCGCCGCGTCCTTGTGCCCGGCGGACGCCTCGCCTTTGTCGTCAATCTCGCCGACACCCTTGCGCCGCTTCGCCGCGCCTTCCGCTATTGCATGCAGGCCCACGCCGCAGATCTGCAGTGCCTCGCCCGCTTTCCCTTCCCGCGCTCGCCCCTCGCCGTCCGCGCCGACCTGAAGCGCGCCGGACTTGTCCTCGACCACTTCCAAGAAGGTCTCTGTCCGATCACGCCGCGCCCAACGCCCGACGGCCGCCTCCTGCCGTGGCTGTTGCACACCGGCACCCTCGCCGGCTTCGACGCCATGCTGCCGCTCGACCGCCCCGGACCCGTCGCCGATACCTTCGAGGCGCGCCTCGCCGCCGACCCCGAACCCATCCGGCACCACTACGTGCTGGCCATCGCAACACGCCCATGAGCCTGTCCCTCCTCCAGTTTGCCGCGCTGCTTTTCGACCCCCGCGTTTCCGGTCCACCGCTCCGGGCCCTGCGCACCATGCGCGCCCGCGGCATCCAGCGCCTTCCCGCCGACGTTTATGATCCCGCTAGCGGTCGCCTCCGCATCGCCCGGGCCCGCCGGTTTGTCCACGAGTGGCTCGACGGCGAACGCCTCACCCGCCACCGCGGCCAGTGGGTGCTCAATTCGTTCCTTCCGCCGTTTCCGGGCCCGGCATACCAACGCATGTTCGACAACCTGTTCTCGGGCCGCCACCTCAGCCCCGTCTCGGCTTTCCTGGCCGTCACCGCGCGCTGTCCCCTGCACTGTCCCCATTGCAGCCGCGGCGGACGCCGCAACGGCCCCGAACTCGCCGCCGCCGAATGGCTCGACACCATCCGCCAGCTCCACGGCCTCGGCACCAGCCTCATCGGCTTCACCGGCGGAGAGCCCTGCATGCGCGAGGATCTCCCGGAACTCGTCCGCGCCGCCGCCCAGGGCGCGTCCACCATCCTCTTCACCTCCGGCCAGGGCTTCACGCCCGCCCTCGCCGCGCAACTCCGCGCCGCCGGCCTGTGGTCCGTCTGCGTCAGCCTCGATGCCGACACCGCCGAGGCCCACGACGCCGCCCGCGGCCCCGGCTCGTTTGCCGTGGCCCTCGACGCCCTTCGCCTCGCCCGCGCCCAGGGCTTCTACACCATGGCCGGCATGGTCGCCACCCCCGCCGCCGTCCGCGCCGGCATGCCGGACCGCATCCACCGCCTGCTCGCCGGTCTGCGCGCGCACGAACTGCGCATCGTCGAAGCCATGCCCTGCGGCGGACTCTCCGGCTGCGCCGCCTCGGCGCTGCTGGCCCCCGGCGACATCGCCGCCCTCCGCCGGTTCCACATCGAAACCAACCGCGCCCGGCGCGGCCCCAAAGTCTGCGCGTTCAACCATGTCGAAAGCCCCGAGATCTTCGGTTGCGGCGCCGGCACCCAGCACCTCTTCATCGAACCCTCCGGTGTCGTCTGCCCCTGCGACTTCACCCCGCTCGGCTTCGGCAACGTCCGCGATACGCCCCTCGCCGACCTCTGGCGCCGCATGAACCTCGCCATGGGCGACAATCCCCGCACCCATTGCTTCATCCAGCGCCACCGCGAAGCCGTCCAGGCC
>CAZHSS010000062.1:1536-2221 GCA_964535205.1 uncultured Verrucomicrobiota bacterium | reverse complement strand
GCCGCTGGTTTGCGATGTGTCGTTCGGGCCGAATCTCGCCGACCTGAAAGATTATGTCGCATGAAAAAGCCGCCTTTACTGCTTCTGCACGGAATCTGCAACAACGCCAACCTCTTTGCGGTGCCATCTGGCCTGGGCATGCATCTGAGCGAATACTTCACCATCTACCCGGTAAGTTACCCGATCGAAGCGCATCGTAACCACCCATGGGATTTCGATTTTCATCTGCAGCATGATCTGCCGGTTATCTGGCAGCAGATCTGCCGCGAGGCCGGCCCCGAACCCCTCCCCGCCTACTTCGCCCTCGTCACGTCGAACGCCCGCGCCCCAACACCCGGAGATGCCCCATGAGCCTGACCCAACGCAAGGTGCTGTTTGTTCTCTTCGCCGCCGCCGCCGGCTTCATTAGCGGACTGCTCGTTCCTCTCGTGTTCGGCGTGCGCGGCGCCATCCTCGGCGGGGCGCTGGCCATCGGTGCCCTTTTCCTGCACCCGCGCCCCGGCGACGGGACTCCTGCGCCCAGGAACCTGGCCGCCACCCTGGGGCTGGGCTACGACGCCGAAACCTGGGGCGTGGAGACGGCGTTGACGCTCCGGAACTACCTGGGCATTTTAGAGCCGGTGTATTTGCAGACCTTCCTGCAATCCCTCAGGCTGGCGTTCCTTTGCACTGGCATGATCGCGCT
>CAZHSS010000062.1:0-1526 GCA_964535205.1 uncultured Verrucomicrobiota bacterium | reverse complement strand
CCGTGGCCGCCGCCGCCTTTGCCGCCATTTGCCTTTGGCAGCTGCTCGTTCCCCATATCCTGCGCCAGACTGACTTCGACGTCACGGGCCTCCCCCCGGCGACCTCCGCGCTGACCACCTGGTCCTATGCCGCCACCCTCCTGCTGTTCTACCGCGAACGCCAGGCCGGCCGCCGCCGCGCCTGGGCGTGGTTCGCCGCCGCCCCCCTCCTGGGCACCGCCTTTCGCGCGTGGGGATTCCACGAACTCGCCGCCGTCCCCTACATTTTTATTCAGGGCGCCCTTCCCTTCACCGCCCTCTGGCTGCTCGCCGCCCTCCTCGCCGATCCCGCCTGGACCCGCAAGCGCAGAAGCCGTTACGGGCTTCGATCTCCCTGAACCCTTCTCCGCTTCCCCTGAACCCGGTCCCCTTGTTCCCGGGCTTGACCCGCCGCCCGGGTTGCAGGACAGTTTCCCCATGCACCGCCTGCTGTCCGCCATCCTCTTCGGAGCCGCCATGACCGCTTCCGCCTCCCCCCCCCTGCGCGTCGCCTGCGTCGGCGACAGCATCACCTACGGCGACCGTCTTGACGACCGCCTCCGCGACGCCTATCCCGCCGTCCTGAACCGCCTCGCCAACGGCCGCTTCGTCGCCGGCAATTTCGGCGTCAACGGCGCCACCGCCATCGCCGGCATCCCCTTCCGCTCCTGGTCTGCCACCCAGGCCTGCCGCGACGCCATGGCCTTCCACCCCGATATCGTCGTCGTCATGCTCGGCATCAATGACCTCGCCTTCCCCGATCTCCACAACCGCTATCCCCGCGATCTCCGCGACCTCGTCGAACGCTTCCAGGCCCTGCCCTCCGCCCCGCGCCTCTTCCTCTGCACCCTGACCCCCGTGGCCGCCGATGCCCCTGACGCCCCCGTCAACCGGACCATCCGCGGCACCCTCAACCCCGCCATCCGGACCGTGGCCGCCCAAACCGGCGCCGGCGTCATTGATCTCTCTCCGGTTTTCGACGACCGCTTCCACCTCTTTCCCGACGGCCTGCATCCCGACCCCGAAGGCGCCGAACTCATCGCCCGAACCGTCCTGAAGGCCCTGGAGTCCGCCGCCGCGCCGGCCGGCTCCCTCCCCCCGGCCCCCGTCTCCGGCCCCCCCTCGGAATCCATCCGCCGCGAAGCCCGGGCCGCCCGCTTCCGCGCCGAACTCTGGCTTCAGGACCACCCCGCCCCGGTACCGCCCTCCCAACCGGACGCGCCGGAAACGGAACAGCCTCCAACGCGCCCCGAAGACCTCGCAGCCCTGCTGCCCCTGCTCGAAGGCACCATTCCCGCCGGCCTCGCCGACCCGTTCTGCGCCTGCGCCGAACTAGCCGAGGCTCTCGCCCGCATCGGACACGATACCGTGTTCCTCGACGACTCCCGCCCCGTCGCCTGGCGCGAAGCCCTCCTCCACCAGCTCGTCCAGCGCCAGCGCATCGATTCCCGCGGACGCGGATTCTGGGGCGACGGCGACGATGCCGCCGACCGGGCCCGCGCCACCGC
>CAZHSS010000061.1:0-8415 GCA_964535205.1 uncultured Verrucomicrobiota bacterium | reverse complement strand
TAACGGGTTCGATTTTGGGATGGATGCGGCGGGCGAGTTCCTCTGGGGCGCTGGCGCTCAAGCCCTGGCCTTCGACGAAACCGAAAACCGCTGGCGCGCCGTTTTTGATACCCCCGCCGCCGCCGAGGCCCTCGACTTCTATGTGCGCCTGACCTCCGAGCCCTGGACCGATGCCGCCGGACGCCCGCGCCGCGGCTATGCGCTCAAGGATACCGCTGAAATCTCGCTGAAGTGGCGCCGCGGACAGCTCGGCATGATTTTCTCCTATATCGACCAAAAGGTCTTTGCCAACCTCAACCCCGATCTGACTGGAATCGTCCCGCTACCCCGCGGCCCCGTTACGCGCGGCACCGAAATCAATTCGCGCATGATGGGCCTTTTTGCTGGCGTGACCAATCCGCTCGTACGTGATGCCGCCTGGGAATACATCCGTTTCCAGAACTCCCCCGAGGCCGCCGCCATCCGCGTCGCGCATCTCGTCGAAGGCGGTTTTGGCCGCTTCCTGCCCCCCGAGACCCTGCACGCCCACGGCTATGACGCCATCGCCTCGACCATCCCCGCCGAATGGCGCGACTGCCTGTCCATCTCCATCGCCGACGGTTGCCCCGAGCCCTACGGCCGCAACGCCAACGTCATCTATGACATTCTCACCACCCCCATCCGCCGCGCCGAGGAACTCGCCCTTGCCGGACGCCTCGCCGATGACCCCGCCCAACGCCACGCCCAACTGCTCGAGCTGCTGCGCGACGCCCGCCGCAAAGCCGACGCCGATATGCTCGGGATTGTCCCGCCCCGTCAACTCGCCCGGCGCCGCGCCGCCGCCTTCGGCCTGCTCCTCTTCCTGGCCGCCAGCGTTGTCCTGGTTCTGCGCCAAATGGTGCGGATGTTCCTGCCGGAAAAAAGTACCATCAAGATCCCCTCGGCACGGAGTCAGAATGGGGTAAACAACCCCTGTTCGCCACTTCAGGAGGCGGGAGGCTGGATGCTGAAAACAGGCCGCCGGGTATGGCCGGTGGTGGTGCTGTTGCTGCCGGCGGCGGCGACGATTCTGCTCTGGGGCTACGTGCCGCTGTTCCGGGGAGCGGTAATGGCGTTTTACGACTATCGCATCTTCGGCGACTCCACCTGGGTCTTCCTCGACAACTTCGCCAATCTGCTCTGGGACCCCGACTGGTGGCAGGCGCTGCTCACCTCCGCCCGCTACTCTTTCCTCGTCATTGCCCTGACCTTTATCCCGCCGGTCCTGCTGGCAATTCTATTGCAGGAAATCCCGCGCGGAAAAGTCCTCTTCCGCCTCGTCTTCTATTTGCCCGCCACCATCACCGGACTGGTCGTCATTCTGCTGTGGAAGACCTTTTACGAACCATCCGAGGCCGGCCTGATGAACCGCCTGGTGATGCATATTCCCGCCTGGGCCTGGCTGGCGCTGGCCCTGATCCTGGTGCTGGCCACCCTGCACCTCGCCCGCCGTCTGCTCTACCACCACCTCTGGAAAGCGGCGCTCTTTGTTCTCGTCGCCGGGCTCCTGCCGGCGACCGCCCCCCTCGCCCCCCTGCGTGAAATCGTCCGCTCCCTATCCGCCACCCAGGGACTATCGTTTTATAAAACGATGTCCGTTTTTCAGTTGCTGGGAACCGCCCTGCCCGAGCCCATGCGCTGGCTGGACGACTCGCGTATTGCGCTGTTTTCGTGCGTCCTGCCCATGCTCTGGGCCGGCATGGGACCCGGCTGCCTGATCTATCTTGCGGCACTCAAAGGCATCCCCGACGACCTCTACGAAGCCGCCGATCTCGATGGCGCGTCCTTCACCGACAAAATTCTATTTGTCATTGTCCCCACCCTGCGCCCGCTGCTGATCATTAATTTTGTCGGCGTATTCATTGCCTCGTGGCAGGCCGAGGCCAACATCCTGGCCATGACCGCCGGGGGCGCGCGCACCGAGGTCGCCGGCCTGCACATCTTCTATAAGGCCTTCATCTTTCTGCGCCTCGGCCCCGCCACCGCCGCCGCCTGGATGCTCGGGTGCCTCCTCGTCGGCTTTACCCTCTATCAGCTCCGCATCCTCTCGCGCGTCGAATTCCGCGCCAACCGCGAAGAAAAGTAACGTTTCCACCCCTTTGGGGGCTGCCCCCGTTGGGTTAAGGGCGGCCGTTTTTCTTATGCTGCTGTTTGATTTCCTTCTGCCGGCGGGCGATGGCTTTCCATTTTTCTTTTTCCGCCCGCGCCGCGGTTTCGTCGCGTCGGCGTTCCTGGTAGTCCTGCTCTCGCCGCAGCTGCAGGTAGTGCTCGAAGCGCCGCAGGTCGAGGGAGCCGTCGCCGAGCGCCAGCTGGACCGCGCACCCCGGCTCGCCTTCGTGCCGGCAGTCCCGGAACCGGCAGTTCGCGGCCCGTTCGGCCACTTCCGGAAACACCGTGTCCAAACCGGCCCCGGCGGCCCAGGGCTGGAATTCGCGCAGGCCGGCCGTATCCACCAGGCATCCCTCCGGCGGAATCCGGAACAGTTCGCGCCGCGTCGTGGTGTGCCGGCCGCGCGCATCGGCCTCCCGCACGGCCTGCGTCGCCTGAACGCCCTCTCCCAGCAGCGCATTGACCAGTGCGGATTTGCCAACGCCCGACGGCCCCAGCAGGACGCCCGTTCGCCCGCCCGCCAGCCATGAACGCAGCTCTTCCACGCCCCAGCCTTCGAGCGCGCTGGCCGCCACCACGGGCACATCCGGCACCGCCGACTGCGCCTCGCGCACGAAGCCGCCGATGTCGTCGCACAGATCAGCCTTGTTGAGCACCCCGACGGCCTCCGCGCCGATTCCGCGCACCATGGCCAGGGCGCGCTCCAGCCGCGGCAGGCTGAACCCCCGCCCGCGATCCAATGCGCCGACCAGGAAAACAATATCCACGTTGGCCGCCAGCACCTGCGCCCGCGTCACCCGGCCCGCATCCTGCCGCTCCAGGCAGGTGCGCCGCGGCAGCACCGCCTCGATCCCGGCGCGGGCGTTATCCTGACGCGGATCCAGCGCCACCCAGTCGCCGACGACGGGCATATCCGCCTCGCCCGTTTCCACGGCATGGCGGAAGCGCCCGGTCGGCTCCGCCGGACGCACGCCGGTTTCCGTCACGGCTTCGCAGGCGCCGCGGTCCTGCCGCACCACGCGCGCGGGATGCCGCCCGTCCGCGGCATGCGGGGCAAACGCCGCCGCCCAGCCGTCATCCCATCCCCAGTCGCGCAGGTTCATGGGCAGGCCTCCGGAAATGCCGTCCGTTCGCCCAGCCGGTGCAGGTGAAACGGCGGTCGCGCCAGCGGACGCAGCGCCAGGGAAACCAGCAGCAGTTCGTTGTCATCGCCCGCGATGCGGTTCATGCGGATGAATCCGCAGCGCTGGCAGCGGTGCAGGATGGCCCACTCGCCATCGGGCCGCGTATGGATGGCCACCGGCTCCATCGGCCCGCGGCAGGCGGAACGGCGGTCGCCGGTCTTCAGGTCCACGTGCAGGCTCCACAGGCAATGCGGACAGTGGTTTCGGTGGGCCGTCCCCGGCGTGGCGCCGGGAATGGCGTGGTCGCAATGCGTACACAGAAATGCCGTACCGGGAAGACCGGCGTCCGGCGGAAAAACTCTCGTCATGGGAATCAAGCTCCAACAAAACAGGGGGAAAACAGGAAACAAACGCACCGGACCGGATCCCGAAAAAGGGATCGGCCGCTGCCTACGGGAACCCGGGCCTAGGTTGGAATCCGTCGCAACGCGACTAGACGGCCGGCATTTCGCAGGGGAGCGTTTGCCAATTCAAATTGGAATGGATTGCACGCATCTTTTTTGCCCTGTCATCACTGACGATGCCGCATCCTATACGCCTTCCCCCGCCCCCCGTCAACCCCGCGCACCCCTTTGGGGTCAGCCCTTGAATCTTGAATTCAGCGCTTGAAATTCAACTTTCAAGGGCTGACCCCAACGATGCGAAGAAACCGCCGGAGCCTTCGCCAGACCAACCGGTCCGGCTACCAACCCCAACGGGGAGTGACCTTTTCGTCCCGCTTTCGCGGGAACGGGATTTCGTCCGGGTCGGCGGGCCGCCATCCGGCGGGCCCGGCGAGCTGGGGGCAGGACGACCCGGAACCCGTTGTTGTTGTTCCGGTTCGTCGGGTTGTTGTTGTTGCGATTGGCCGAACGGCAGTTGCGAGCGTTGTTGTTCCAACTGCCGCCGCGCAACACGCGGTTCGAGCCCCGTGGACGAAACCCCAAAATCCGTCTTATGCCACCCCCTTCAACCGGGCAACGATGCTTCGGCGCAATTCCAGCGTGTCTGCAGATTCGACATAAGCCAGCAGCGCTTCGGCATGGCGTTGGAGATCGGACTCCGACCAGCGGCCTGAACGAAATTCCTTTTCATAGCCGCGCAACCGGCGCGCGAACCGCCGCCGGGCGTGCGGCCCGAGCGTCAAGCGGCGCGGAAAGACGCGGAAGCCCAGGAACGGAACGCCCCGCGCACTCCGGTTGAGCTGGACGTTGTCCTTGATGTCGAGTTGGAGTTCCACCGCCAGAAACCCGCGAATGGCTTTCAGGTGCCCCTGAAGCTCGGCCTTGTCGTCCGCCCACAGGATGAAGTCGTCCATGTAGCGCACGTAGCCCCTCACCCGGAGCGTTTCCTTGACCCAGTGGTCCAGATGGCCCAGATAGAAGTTGGCCAGATGCTGCGAAAGCAGGTTGCCGATGGGCAGGCCCCGGCCCGGAGCCGTCGAATAGGTCTCCACGATGGCTGCGATCATTCGCAGCACGGCCTTGTCCTTTATGCGCCGTTCCAGCAGGCGCAAGAGCGGCTCGTGGGGGATCGAATCGAAGTACTTGCGGATATCCAGCTTGAGATGCCACGGATGGATTCGCGCGAGCTCCTGCGCGCGCCGCACGGCCCGGTGCATCCCCTTGCCGGTCCGGCAGGCGTGGGAATCGGAAATGGCGAATCGCTCCAAAACCGGCTCGCACACGTTCATCAGCACATGCTGCAGCACGCGCTCCGGGAACGAGGCCGCGCAAATCGTCCGCTCCTTCGGCTCGTGGACGGTAAAAAAGCGGTAGTGGCCCACGTCTAACACCCCGGCCATAATCTGTTCGCGCAACCGGAGCAGATTCTCGTCGAGGTGCGCCCCAAACTCGATGGCTTCCGCCTTGCCGCGCTTGCCCCGCGCCGCTTTCAGATACGCCAGGCGCAGGTTCTCGGGCTCGGCGATGCGCCCGAGGAGATTCCCCGCCCGTTTCACGCTTCGTTCTGTGGAGGGACGGGTTTCACCCCATCCGGGTTTTGGTTTCCAGGCAGCGCCACGACCGCCAGCACCTCCGCGCCGTATTTCCCGGCCTTGGCGTCGCCGAGGCCTTCGATTTCCTTCAAGCCCGCCAGGCTGTCCGGACGCTTCGTGGCGATGCCCGCCAACTGCTCGTTCGTCAGCACCGCATAGACCGGCACGCCCTCGCGCTCCGCCGCCGCCTTGCGCCAGTCGCGCAAGCGGGCGAACAAGGCGAAATCCCCGGGCGAGAGCACCTCCTTGTAATCCACGCGCGGCTTTCCGCCGCGCCCATCCCCCGCACCCGGACCGGACGGAGCCGCCCCCTCCAGATATTCCACCGCCAGCGCCCAGAACGAATTCTCGCCCTGCCCGACGAATTCCCGATGCACCGTCAGCACCCGGTGCGACCGCAGGAACCGGTTCAAGTCCTCCTGCAAGCCCGCGTCGCCGCGCGCCGGTACCGAATAAAACGCCATTTGCATTTTTGAGATCCTATTTAGGCCGGCGTGGAAGCCGGCCCTCCAGCGGTGTCCGTTCAGCCTCTCGCTCCGCTCGGTCCCGCTCCGCGGGACGCGGCCCGAACGGACACCGCCCTGGCTTGCTGGAGCTCACTGCCGACCTGGGGGCAGGACGACCCGGAACCCGCCGCCGTTGACCCGGGACGTCGGGTTGCGGTTGGTGCGATAGGCCGAACGGCAGCTGCGAGCGTCGCCGTACCAACCGCCGCCGCGCAACACGCGGCCCGTGCCCGACGCAGGCCCCGGCGGATCCAACGCCCCGGCGGGCGCGCTTTCGTACCAATCCAAACACCATTCCCACACGTTCCCGTGCATGTCGTATAGACCCCACGCGTTGGGCAGGTAGCTGCCCGCTTTCGCACTGCCCACGCTGACGTCGCCGTTCGCATCGTATCCCGAGCCGCCGTTATACCAGTAGCGGCCCACGGCGTCCATATGGACGTCCGCCGCCGTGTTGGTCAGGTCGAAGCCCGAGTTCAGCGCGTTAGTGGTTCCCGCCCGGCAGGCGTATTCCCACTGCGCCTCCGTTGGCAGGTCGAGCGCCTGCCCCGTCTTTGCCCGCAGCAGCCCCATGAACGAGTTGGTGTCCACGTTGCCGTCCACGGGCCAGTTCGCCACCGTCCCGCGAATTTCGTTGTAGCTGACTCCCTCCACCGGCCGGGATTCCCGATAGGCGGCGTTGTTGAAATAGCTCGGCCAGGTGCCCATCACCCGTTCCCATTGCTTCTGCGTCACCTCGAAGACGCCGATGTAGAAATCCTTCGTCAGCGTCACGGAATGCTGCGGCTCGTCGCTGTACCGCCCCAGTTCGTTGGTGGGCGAACCCATCGTGAAGGACCCGGCGGGGATGCGGCGCATCACCAGCTTGGTGGTCTTGTATTCGTCCGTCCAGCCGCCCGCCGGCACGGCGGAGAGATAGCTGACGGGCCAGTTCGTGGCGGCCGGGCCTTCGGACAGGTCGATCACCATGTAGTCGCCGCCCACGGCGAATCGGTAGTATCTCCGCAGCCCGTCCATCGGCAGCTCGCAGGCGCCCGCCGCGTTGGAAAAGACAAGCCCTTGCGGCGTGGCGTTGCTCCACGGCTCTTCGACCAGGTCCGCGGTCGTCTCCACGCGATAAAGCCGCCCCGTGTCCGCCGGCCATTCCAGGCGGAACTGGTTGGACGCCGCCGTCCCGGCGGCGGCGATGACCTGCGGCGGCTCGCCCCAAGCCACCGCCACCGCAACGGTCTGCACGGCCAGCCCGACATCGTTGCTCGCCGCGAAGACGAAAGCCTGCGTCGTGCCGCCATCCGCCCACGGCGGCAGGTAGTCCAGTTGGCCGGTCTCCGGCGCAAAGGCATAGCCGCCCGAGGCCGTCGCCGTTGCCAGCTCCAGAGTCGGCGCCGGCTCGCCCGCGGCCGTTACCGTGAAGGCCATCGCCACGCCCGTCGTCGCGGAGAGCGGCCCCGGATTCGCCCCGAACTCCGGCGGGGCCGGCGGCGGGATGACCACGGCGACTTCCACGGCCTGGGTGGCCACGCCGAATTCGTTGCTGGCCGTGAAGGTGAAAACTTGCGTGGCGTCGCCATCCGCCAACGGCGGAACGTAATCCAGTTGGCCCGTCCCCGGCGCGAAGGCGTAGCCGCCCGAAGCGGTCGTCGATTCCAGCGCGAGCACGGGCGTCGACACCCCCGTGGCCGTAACCGCGAACGCCAGCGCCACGCCTGTGGTCGCGGCCAGCGGCCCGGGATTGGCGCCGAACTCCGGCGGCGCCTCCGGCAAGTCGCCCGCGATCCTCAGATCGTTCACGAACAGGGCGTAGTTCGGGTTTTCGGCCTCGACACAGGCATAGCCGCCGCAATAGAAGCCGAGGCCCGTCACGGGCTCCGCGTGAAGGATATTGGTGACGACATTCAGGTTCTCCACGCCGTTCGCCGTCCGCACCACGCTCACGCGGATGCCGTTCGTCTCTTGGAGGATTTTTTCCACCGCCACCACCGCCTGCGGCGCCCAAGCCGTGGAAGCCGTCTGGCCGTTGACCTGGAACGTGTCGCCTTCCATGACGTGGATCAGGTTGGCGAACTGCCCGGTGGCGCAGAACAGGTCCACGCCACGCCCGCCGCCGTTCCAGTTGTAGGCGAAGACGAAGCGCGCGACGTCCCCCGTGCGCAGGGCGACGGCGAAATCCCGCCGCCCGTTGCACCAGCCATTGGTGCCGTCGCCCATGAAGCGGAAAGAAACGCCGTTGGTCGAGTTGACGTCGCCGCCCCCGCCCGCCGTCGAGTCGCCCAGTTCGGCCGGCCAGTTCGACAGTTGCCACGCGCCGAATCCGGCCCCCCGGTTGGCGCCGTTGGTGAACGCCCCCGCCTCGTAGTTCCCGGCCTCGTCGTAGGCCAGCGTCGCCGGCACCGCCGCCGCGCCGCTCGCCAGCCCCAGAACCGCCGCCGCCAGAATCGCGCCCATCACCCATTGCCTCGTCATTTTCTCGCCTCCAATTCCTTTGGGGTCAGCCCTTGAATCTTGATTCTAGCGCCTTGCGCCAGCGTTCCGTTTCGGGCGATTCGAGCGCGCGGGCCACCATTCGGTTGACCGCCGAGCCCGTGCCCACGCCGAAGCGTTCGGCGATTTGCCGCTGCGTGAG
>CAZHSS010000060.1:0-8418 GCA_964535205.1 uncultured Verrucomicrobiota bacterium | reverse complement strand
TGCAAGCAAAATCTTACCACTCTTATCGCATGTCCCGAATTTGGTCGTGCGCCCGGGAATCGGCATCTTGTATGTCCTGTTCTGCCTCCACGGGTTGATTGGTCCCTATCCCTGGAGTCTGATGCTTGCCGGCAGCTACGGCATCGCCTTGCTGACGTTTGGATTTGCCTATGCGTTCCCAAAGCCATTCCGCGGAAATCGCGTGTTCAATTTCCTGGCCGACGTCAGCTATCCGCTATACGTCATCCATGCCATCGGCGGATTCACCGCCCTCCGGATCTTGTCGGAGGAAGGCCTTCCCGACGAGCTCTCCCTCGTTCTGGTTACGGCCGGCTGCCTGTTTTTCGCCTGGCTGCTCCATGTGCTGGTCGAGAAACCCTCCCAAATTCTGGGCAAAAAGCTAGGCCTTCAACTCACCGGAAGTTCCCTCTCTCCGGCGTCGCCGAAGGCCTCCGCCTGATCCAGCCGACCCAGCCGCGCTAGCCACCGTCGCTGGCGGGATAGGGCGCGATCCGCACGGCGGGCGTGTCCACATACACCCCTGGTTCCATGATGTCGCGCACGACCGTCGCCCCCGCACCCACGATCACGTTGGAGCAGATCTGGATTCCGTCGATTACCGTCGCCCCTGCTCCGATCATCACCAGGTCCCCGATGCGCGTGCGTCCGCAAATGGTGACATGGGGCGCGATGTGGTTGTGCGACCCGACGACCACCTCATGCTCCACGATGCAGCCCGTGTTCAGGATGGTGTTGTCGCCAATCACGGCTTCGGGCCCGACATAGGCCCCCACCCCCACGCTGGTGCCCCTGCCAATCGTGCACTGGCAACCGAGATGGGCGCGGCTCGAAATCAAAGGCTCCAATTTTTCGCGCGGCAGGGTTTCAAAGATTTTCTTGCGCTCCTCGTTGTCGCCGACCGTCGCCAAGACGCGGCATTCGGCCGGCAGGTCCACCTTGGGCAGCACAAGGAAGCCCATCACCTTTTCCCCCGGGCGGGCCATCCGGTCCACGAAAACAATATCCGCCGCCGGATCGTTCGACAGGATGATCTCCGCCATGCTGCGGCCGTGCCCGCCACATCCAAACAGGAAATATGGAAGAACCGCGCTCATTCAGCCCCGCTGAAAGTATTTCCCTGCGATCGCGGCGATTTCCTGAATCTGCTCCGGAGCCAGCCCCGGCCAGCTCGGGAGGTTGATCCCCCGGCGGGCGATATCCTCCGCCACCGGGTGGCTCTCGAAGTGCCCCGCATACATCGGCATGGTGTGGACCGGATAGAACACCGGGCGGGTCTCGATCCCCGCGTCCAGCAAGGCCTCGCGCAACGGATCCCGGTCCTCCGGATTGTCCACGAGAATGGAGCACATCCAGTAGGAGTGGAACACGCCCGGGCTTTCCGGATGCAAGGCGACGGGCAGCCCCTGCAACGCCTCCCGGTAGCGACGGGCGACCTCCCGCTTCCGTTCCAGGATGGCGTCCAGCCGCTCCAACTGCGCCAGCCCGATGGCCGCGCAGATGTTGGTCATGCGGTAGTTGTAGCCGACCACGTCGTGCCAATATTCCCGGTCCCGCGCCAGCCCCTGCCCCTTGAAATGCAATGCCCGGCCGAACAGGGTCTCGTCGTTCGTGACCACCATCCCCCCCTCGCCGGTCGTCACCGTCTTGTTGCCGAAGAAGCTGTACGCCGCCATGTGCCCGAACGAGCCGACATGCTGTCCATGGTAGCGTGAGCCCATGGCCTCGGCACAATCCTCGAGCAGCAGCAGCCGGTGCTCCCGGACGATGCGCATGATAGGCTCCATGTCGCAGGGATGCCCGTACAAATGCACGGCGATGATGGCGCGCGTCCGGGGCGTGATCTTCTTCTCCACGTCCGCCGGATCCATCTGCCAGGTGCCCGGCACGGAGTCCACGAAAACCGGCTTGGCGCCCACATAGAGGATCGGATTCACCGAGGCCACATAGGTCAGGGTGGGCACGATCACCTCGTCGCCCGGCCCCACGCCCAGCGCCAGCAGGGCCAAGTGGATGGCCACGGTGCCGTTGGATACCGCGGTGGCGCGCTTCACGCCGGTCGCCTCCGCAAAACGGCGTTCGAACTTCTGCAGGAATTCCCCCTTGGACGAAATCCAGGTCGAATCCAGACATTCGTTCACGTACTTCTTCTCGTTCCCGCTCAAATCAGGCTGATAGACGGGAATTCGGATCGGTTTCTTCATGGCGTGTTCTCCTTCGTCATTCGGTCAAATAGTGACAGATATTGGTCTGCGGCGCGAGCCCACGTGTTGGCCGAAATGCGTTCCTGGGATTCTTTGGCCAAGGCCAGCGCCTTTCCGGGATCCAGCAAAATACGACTCAACGCCGCGGCGATGCTCTCCGGCGACCGCGGATCGAACAGTTCGGCATGGACGCCCCACACCTTCATGTGTTCCACAAAACTCGGGATGTCCGACATCGCCACCGGTCGCCCCTTCGCCCAGCCCTCAAGGCCGGGGCCATTGCCCGCCTCGTACAGGGAGCTCGACACCACCGCGGCGGCCGCTGCCATCAACGCCTCCATGTCCCGATGGGACACGTAGCCCAGCCCGATCACGTTGGCTGGCCCGGCGTCCCGCACCGCCCCGATGCGGCAGGCCTCGCCCCGGACCTGCTCCGTGTAGGGCCCGGTCAGGACCAGGCAGGCGGACGGTCCCTTTTCCGCCAGCAGGGCCATGGCGGCGATGAGCGGACCGATGTTTTTGTGGGCATGCAGATTGCACGGATATAAAACGAACGGCGATGGAATGCCCAGACGACGGACGATTTCCTCCGCCGGCTGGCCGTCGGTCGCCGGTGCCAAGGGCGGAATCATGGGTGGCATCCGGATCATCGTCGCCTTCTCCCGGCAGGCCGGATAAAACCGCCCCAGCTCCGCCGCCATGAAATCCGATGTCACCACCGGATGGGTGCCGGCCAGCCAGCGCGGCGTTTCCCGTTCGACAATTTCCCGCTGCCAGGGGAACAGGGCGGAGAAGCCGCCGAAGAAATATTTGTAGTTGAAATCATGGAACACGGCGGCCGCGGGACACTCCAGCGCCGGCAGCGAAAACAGGAAGGGCCAAGGAAAAAACACTGCATCCGACCCGGCGCTTTTCCGCCGGATTTCATTCTGGAAATTCCCGGATATCCGACCGGGCATCTTCCCAAGCCATCCCTGAAAACGCCCCTGGGCATAGCGCACTCCCGCCGCCGTGGAAGGGAAACCAAGCATTCCCTCCTGCGCCCAGCGGGTGGAAACCAATTCGACCAGTTCCACACCATGCGGGCCTGAAAGGGCCTTCCAATCCTCCCGCGCGAACAGGGCGCGGGGGGCGAGCAGGCGCAGGTTCAACTCCGGCCGTCGCTCCAGCAGCGCAGGGACAAGGCAACGGAGAAACCGGCTGCCGCCGCCCAGGTTGCCCACGGGATCTATGATGCAGAGTTTCATGGCACCGACGCCTGAACTTCCTTTCCCTGCCAGACCGCGTTGAGGACCGTCCAGTATTCCCGCGCGACATCATCCCACGTCCGCCGTTGCTGGATCCATTTTTGGGCGCGTTCCGCCATGGCTTTTGTTTCGCCCGCGTTCTTCAGGGCCAACAACACCGCCTCTGCCAGCGAAGCTTCGTCGCGGGGATCGAAATAGCGGCACAGGTCCTCGCGATGGTCGTACTGCTCGTGGATCTGGGGAATGTTGGAACACACAACCGGAATGCCGGCATAGGCCGCCTCCATGGCCGGTCCGCACCCCCCGCCCTCGAAAAGGGTGGGGCAAACCGCCAGCGCCGCGTTGCGCAGCAAGACCTGGAGCGAGGCTTTCGGGATCGTATCGGTGAACAAGATGTCCGCCCGGTCCCCGACGGATTCCAGCACCGGCGCGATTTCGTGCCAGCGGGGCTGCTTGCTACCCGTGCAGACCAGTTGCACCCGCTGCTCCGACCGTTGCTGCATTTGGACCCAGGCCCGGATAAGCCGCTCGTGGTTTTTGTGGAGGATGGTCGTGGAACTGGCCCACAAGGCATAGGGTTTCCGGACGCCGAGCCCCGCCAACACCGCCTCGTCGCCGGCGGCATCCCCCGCCGGTGCCAGATCCATGATGTGGGGTAGCCGGATAACCGTCATTTTCTTCGGATCGGCCCCCAGATATTGGATCGCCGAATCCCGCGTAAACTCGTTGTGCACGATGATGTGGCGCGCGTTCCGGGCCAGTTCGGGCAGGATGGTTTTGCACATCTTCAAGGAAGACCGGTTCCAGGCTTCCGGAAAATAAAAAGGATGCAGGTCGTGGATCACCCAGATCAGGCGGCATTTCATCAAGGCCCGGTAGTAGCGCTTCACCCCGGGATCGAGGGGGATGTGCGGCAACAGCACGCACGTTTCCGCATCCTGCTTCCGCCACAATTGCGCAATGCGGCGGTGGACGACAAAGAAGTTGAAGGTCGACAAGCCCCACAGAACCGCGTCCCAAACAAATTGGGGGAGGTGGGGCTGGATGTGGGCCATGATGAAATCCCGCACACCTGGACGCACCAGATGGCGTTCCAGCGGACCGACATCCTTGCGCAGGGAAAGGGCATCATCCCCGTCCCACAATGGTGCGATGGATTCGACTTGGATCCGGGGCTCCGCCTGCATCTTCCGCAGGGCGCCCACCAGGATCTCCAGGTAATGGGCCAACCCGCAGTGGGGCAGGATGTATTCCGCCGAGATGTAGAACGGCCGGTCCGCCGTTTTCATGGTCGATGTCCCTTGAATGCATGGCGGCTGACCAGCAGGTTCGCGCTGGGCTTGCGGAGCAGGTCGTCCATCCCGATTTCATCGAAGGCGCCCTCGAAATCGCGGATCACGTAGAAACGGAACCCCATGCCCGCCAATTGGCGCAGCAGCGCCTCCGCGGATTCCCCGGCCCGCTGGATGTGCTCGGGCGCGTATTCCATGAACAGCAGGATGTCCGGATTGCGCTCCAATATGCGCACCATGCCCCGGATTACGGCGGGCTCCGCCCCCTCGGCGTCGATTTTCACCAGATCGACGCGTTGCCCCTCGGGAATCGTTTGGTCCAGGACGACCGTTTCCACCTCGACGATTTCCTGCCGCTCCGCCTGGGCATCGAAGAACAAGGAGTTGTTCCGGCTACTGTCCTTCGAGATGGCAAAGGACAGGCGACCCGTTTTATCCGACACGGCGTTCTGGTGGAGGTTCACCCAAGGACGAAAGGCCGTGCGGCCCACGTTCTCCCGTAGCAAATCGAAGGTGGTGGGCGTGGGTTCGAAGCTGAACACGTGTCCGTTCGGGCCGACCCGGCTTGAAGCCAGCAACGTGTAGATGCCGATGTGCGCGCCGACGTCGATCACCGCCATTCCCTCTCCAACCATTTTCTGGAACAACAGCCGGAAACCCAATTCGATGTTGTCCCCAAACACGTAGGACGCCACCATGCCGTGGTCCTTGGCCGGCAGGCTCAAGATGAATTCCCCGAACCGGGTCAAGATCACATCGGGGGATACCGGCACCGCCAACTTGCATTCCTTTTTCAGGACTTCCACATCCGCGCGGAGTTGGGCGATCGGATTGATTCGTCGCCAGATTTTGATTAGACTCGAAACAATTTCATTCATGGAACTCTCTCCGTGTTTTCCGTCCAGGACCATTCATAAGGCGCAACCACCAGGCCGGAAACCGCAGGCCCCTGGACCTCCAGCATATGCCGTGCGGAATCCGCCGTGACAAAGGTTTCGCCGCTGTTTACATGCAGCCGGAACCACATGGAATACACCCCCGTCTGCACCCCCAGGCGCGGCAGGCGGATGCGCGCCGTGTGCCAACCCCGGTCAAAAAAGGACAGGTCCTGCGACGGCTCCGTGCGGGCGTGGATCATGAACCGGCCCTCGATGTCCTCGATCACGAAGTTCCAGTAGCAGTTTTGCAGCGGCTGATCGGTATAGAAATCCACTTCCGCGGCCAGTTCGCTGTCGGAGGTTGCCCCGGGGCCGGGCTTGGTTTCGACCCGGAACGAGGTGATTTGGATGCCCTTCAAGTCCGCTCCGCGGATGGCCTCGTGGCTGCGGATGAGACTATGGTAGCGGCTGATCGCCGGAGCGATTTCCCCTTCGAATGCCACCCCGCCCCGGTCCAGCAGGACGCCGCGGTTGCATAGGGTCTGAATGGCATTCATATTGTGGCTCACGAACAGGATGGTGCGGCCCTCCTTGGCGACGTCGCCCATCTTGCCGAGGCACTTCTTCTGGAAGGCCGCGTCGCCCACGGCCAGCACCTCGTCCACCAGCAGAATCTCCGGCTCCAGGTGCGCCGCCACGGAGAAAGCCAGCCGAAGATACATCCCGCTTGAATACCGCTTCACGGGCGTATCAATGAACTTCTCCAGCTCGGAAAACGCCACGATTTCGTCGAACTTCGCGTCGATCTCCCGCATCTTCATCCCGAGGATGGTCCCGTTCATGTAAACATTTTCCCGCCCGGTCAACTCGGGGTGGAAACCCGTTCCAACCTCCAGCAGCGACCCCACCCGCCCGTTGATGATGGCCTCCCCTGACGTCGGCTCCGTGATCCGCGTCAGCAGCTTCAACAGCGTGGATTTTCCCGCGCCGTTGCGCCCGATGATGCCGATGACCTCGCCGGGCTGCACATCGAAGGACACATCCTTGAGCGCCCAGAATTCCGGGCTGCCCTCCTGTTCGGCCTCCACGCGGCGCGCCTCGGTCGCCGAATGGCCGATCTGCCCCATGTGCCGGCGCGGATCCCGCCCGCGCACCTGGTGCCACCAATGCTCCACCTCCTCCACCAGCGTGTGGTGCCCGATGCTGCCCAGGTGGTAGCACTTGGAGAGGTTTCTGATGGAGATTGCAGGCGATGTCATGAGGAGGGTTCCAGGCTCAAATCGTATCCACAAAGTTCCGCTGCGCCTTGTTGAACAGGAACAACCCGGACACCACCACCAGCAGGGTCACGACCCAGCTCAAGCCCAGCCCGGACAGGTCCGCGCTGCCCTGGCCCGTAAAACCGTAGCGGCTGAATTCCACCACGGCCGTCATCGGGTTCAGCCACAGCAACAGCTTCAGGGAGGGCCGCGCCACCAGCGAGGCCGGATAGACGATCGGCGTGGCGTACATCCAGAGCTGGATCAGGAACGGCAGGGCAAACCGAAGATCGCGGTATTTGATGGTCGCCGCTGAAACCCACAGGCCAAACCCCAGCCCCATCAGTCCGCATTGCAGAATCAGCACCGGCAGGAGCAGCAGCCAGGCGTTCGGCGACATCGCGCTGCCCCGAGCCAGGAACCAGAAGTAAAACCCGAGAAACAGGACGAAGTTGAGCGCGAGGTGCGCCAGATTGATGAAGACGCCGGAGAGCGGAATGATCAACCGCGGGAAATAGACCTTGGAAAGCACGTTCGTGTTCGCCACCAGCGACCCCGCTCCGTGGTTGAGCACGCCTTGGAAGTAGTTCCACAGGACCGTCCCGCACATGTAGAACACGAAATGCGGCACGCCATCCGTGGGAAGCTGGGCCACGGCGCCGAAGACGATCGTGAACACCACGGTCGTCAGCAACGGCTGGATGACGAACCACAGCGGCCCCAGGATCGTCTGCTTGTAGATGGCCAGCAAATCGCGCTTCACCAGCAGCATCAGCAGATCGCGGTACTCCACGATTTCGCGCCAATCGATCCGCCACCACTGGCTGTTTGCTTGGATGACCGTCCGGTGCATGTGTCCTATCCCAGCTTAGAAAACAGTTTCACCAGCGGATTGTCCAGCAACCGCCCGGCCCGCCGGTTCAATTGATGCAACCGCGCCACGCGCCCGGCGAGGAACTTCGCCCCGGCATCCTTCTTCAATTGGGCCAGCGACTCGTCCGCCAACTTCAAATCCGTCTCCAGTGTCGACATCTTCGCCCGCGCGAATTTCAGGATTCCGTGCCGCAGCGCCGATCCGATGTCGTCCGCGCTGCGGTAATACCGCTTCCGATCCCCCGCCTTGCGCACGCGGTGGATCAACCCCATCCGCTCCAGTTGCGCCGCCGCCAGGCTCACCGCCGCCTTGCTCAACCCCAATTCCCCCTCCAGCGCATCCAGCGACGCCTCCCCCTCCGTCAGATACAGACTTGCCAGCACCTCCCCCGCCACCCGGTTGAACCCGAACTCCTGCGCCAGCCGCCCGCCCGACGCCACCAGCCGCGACTTGACCGCCGAGCTTTCTGTTCCGTTGGGGGGGGAGGGCTTCATGGCTGAACTTTTATGCTTTCGTAAAAGTTATAAGTTCCCGCTCCGTCCGTCAACCCCTGAATTTCCCCGTCAGCGGCGGTTCATCCACCGGTAGCAGGCGACGATGCCGTGGCGGACGAGCCAATGGAGGACCGCCTGCGGCGACCATTTCC
>CAZHSS010000059.1:7682-8449 GCA_964535205.1 uncultured Verrucomicrobiota bacterium | reverse complement strand
GCGTCCGGTTCCCGGCGGGGCGATGACGCCGACGACGATTGGGAGATCACCTACGGGTTTGATCCGCGGTCGGACGGCGGCGCGGCGTTCGGTCTGGCGGCCCGCTGGACGTTTGAGGACGGCGGCGGGGCGGTCGCGTCGAACCGGGTGTCGGCTCCGTGGCCGGGGCAATTGCTCCACATGGATGATTCCCATTGGACGACCGGGCGCGGCGCCGGCAGTGCGTTGTGGTTCGATGGGTCCAACAGCTATGTGGCGGTGGATCAGTCGTCCGGGGCGGTGGTGACGGGCGCGCCGTTCACGGTGACGGCCGTGATCTGGCAGGAGCCGGGATGGACCGGGAGCTACCCGACCGTGGTGTCCGACGGCATCTGGTCGGATCCCTTCTGGCCGGGATTCACGCTGCGCGTTCAGACCGCGCAGAACCGGCTGACCGGTATTGCGGGCAGTTTCCAGGCCGCCTACGGACAGGTTTCCCTGGGCGAGTGGAGCCCGGCCCATGCCGGCCGCTGGGTGGATGTGGCGTTTTCGCATGACGGCACATGGACGCGCCTGTACGTGGACGGCCAGCTGGCCGGGGAGTCCTCCAATGCCTTTGACGCCTTCACGCAGCCCGAGCTGTGGATCGGAGCCGGGCATGTCAATTCCTCGTCGGCCTTCTGGCGGGGCCGGATTGACGACGTGCGGATTTTCCGGTCGGCCCTGGGCAGCAACGACCTGGTGGCCGTAAACGACTGGCTGGGGGATGCGGACGGCGACGGGCTGAG
>CAZHSS010000059.1:0-7635 GCA_964535205.1 uncultured Verrucomicrobiota bacterium | reverse complement strand
ACGGGGGGGGGGGGACGTTTCGTCCGCGGATCTGCCATTGAATCCTCCCCTTGCGGCGTGGTACTGATGGCAGCGCGCCGGAAGCTGGCAGGATGTTCTTCCGGAAAGGAAGCGAATGGACAGGAACAGGATCAATATCCGCGGTGTAGCCGCAGGGCCTGACGGATTTCGTCGGACCGGCGGACAGAAGCCATTGCGAAGGGACCCGTTCCGGGCATGAGCCTTACCGTGATCGTGCCGGTTTACCGGGTGCCGGAAAGCCTGCTGGGGGCGTGTTTGCTGTCCCTGGCCGGGCAGACGGCGACGGATCTGGAAATCCTGCTGGTGGCGGACGGGGCCGATGCCGCCACACGCAATCTGCTGGAGGCCCAGGCCCGAAGGGATTCCCGCTTTCGCGTACTGGTTCAGGAGGAGAACCGGGGGGTTTCGTCGGCCCGAAACCGGGGGCTGGAAGCGGCCCGCGGCGATTGGATCGGATTTGTAGATGCCGACGACCGGATCGAGCCGGACATGTATGCGCGGTTGGCGGCTTTTGCCGATAAAACCGATTGCGATCTGGCGGGCTGCGGGTTTGCCCGGGAAACGGCAGGCGGAGGGGTCCGCATGGACTGTCCGCCTGCCGGCGTGAAGAACACCGGCTCGGATCTGGAGGCGGCGCGGGCCTATGCGGGAGCCAAGACCAGCTGCTGCAGCAAACTGTTCCGGAGATCGCGCATCGAGGGCCTGAGGTTCCGGACGGACCTGAGCCACATGGAGGATGCGGTATTTCTGACCGAAGCGCTGGGCCGTTCCGGGCGGGTTGGCTTCCTGGCGGAGCCGCTTTATCATGTCTGCTTCCGGCCGGATTCCGCGCACCGCCGTCCCATGACGCCGGCCGGTTTCCGGCAGGTCTATCGGGCTTTCCATGCGCTGGCGGAGCTCGGGGCCGCCCGGTCGCAGGAAACCCGCTGGATGCGGCGGATGTGGGCCTGGCGTCTGCTCGCCTGGAGTCTGGCCGCCCGCCGATACCATGACGAGCTTCCGTCCGACAGCCATCCGCAGGCACTGGAGGAAATCCGGCGGTTTTACCTGTCCGGCCTGGCGCCGTTTCATGCGGTGTATCCGTCCTGGCTGCGCCGGATGCTGGAGCGCCGGCTGAAAAGCGCCGAGCGGTTTTTCGGCGAGCCGGGCTGGTTTTACACCCTGCTGTGGAACCGGATCCGGATCGGCATGCGGCCGTTCGAAGAGAAGGGCGTTCGGCATCTGGCGGGGGCAGCGTTGCAGCGGATTATCGCGGGGGGGCGGGGATGAACCCGTCCCAGCGCATCTTGCTGAACACGGTTGCCACGTATGGCCGCAGCCTGCTGGCGCTGGCGCTGGCGCTGTTCAGCAGTCGGTGGGTTCTCGCGGCGCTGGGGCAGTCGGATTTCGGACTGTTTGCCGTGGTGGGATCCATCATCGTCTTCATCACCTTTCTGAACAACGTGATGTCGGTGAGCGCGGCGCGGCACTTCTCCTTTTCCATCGGACGGGGGGATACGGAGGAAGTGGTCCGCTGGTTCAATGCTTCGCTGGGGATTCACCTGGCGATGCCGGTGGTGCTGATCCTGGCGGGCTGGCCGGTCGGCGAACACTTGATCCGCCATGTGCTGGTGGTGCCGGACGGGCGGGTGGAGGCCTGTCTGCTGGTGTTCCGGCTGTCACTGATCTCGGCGTTCACGGGAATGGTGTCCGTGCCGTTCCTGGCGATGTTTTCGGCCCGGCAACGGCTGGTCGAGCCGGCATTCTGGGGATTGCTGCAGGCGGTGCTGATCTTCGGACTGGCGTGGTCGCTGGACCGCGTGCCCGGAGACAGCCTGCGGATTTACGCCGCCGGCATGGTGGCGATTGCCTCGGGCGGACATGCGGTTCAGTCCATCCGGGCCTGGTGGCTGTTCCCGGAATGCCGGATCGAGCGACGATACTGGTTCGACGGGAAAAAACTGCAAGGGATCGCCTCCTTTGCCTCCTGGAGCCTGATGGGCAGCCTGGGCAAAATGGCCAGCGTGCAGATGCCGTCCTTTCTGCTGAATCTCTATCATGGGACCCGCGCCAACGCCGCCTATGGCATTGCCACGCATGTCTCGAATCACGCCTCCTCCCTGACGGTGGCGCTGATGGGCGCCATGTCGCCGGAGATCATTGCCAGCGAGGGGCGCGGCGATCGCAGCCGAGTCTTCGACCTGACCCTGCGCACCTGCAAGTTCGCGACGCTGCTGGTCCTGCTGTTTGCCGTGCCGCTGTTGATCGAGATGGATTACGTGCTGAAGGCGTGGCTGCGGATTCCGCCGGATTACACGGCGGCCCTGTGTCGTTGGATGCTGGCCATCCTGCTGGTGGACAAGCTGACCATCGGCCACATGATGGCGGTTAACGCCAGTGGCCGCATCGCGGGGTATCAGCTGACGCTGGGAGCGATCAATCTGCTGGGTGTGCCGTTAGCCTGGCTTTTCCTGCGCGCCGGCGGCGAGCCGCCCGTGGTCTGCTGGGCGCTGTTTATCGGCTATCTCGTTATTTCCGCGGGCCGTGTCTGGTGGGCGCGTCGCCTGCTGCAGCTTTCCGCATGGGGTTGGATCCGGGGCGTGCTGGTTCCCATGGGCCTGCTGTTCATTGGTGTGTCGGCCGTGGCGTGGTTGCCGGGCGTATTCATGCCGCCTTCGTTCCTGCGGTTGCTGGCGACCGGCGCGATCAGCTTCGCCGCCATGCTGCTCGGCGGGTGGGGGTTTGCCCTGGATCGCCGCGAGCGGGCCTTTTTGACACTGCAGGCTTCCAAGATGGGGGCGCGGCTGGCAAGCTGGTTGGGCAGTCCAGAGGACAGCGTATGATCCGGATCGACCGAAAAGAATGCTGCATGGGGTGCGGAGCGTGCCGGAACGTCTGCCCCGTGGATGCCATCCGCCTGACGCCGGATGAAGAGGGGTTTCCGTATCCGCAGGTGGACGAAACGATCTGCATCCGATGCGGGAAATGCATTCAGGTCTGTCCGCTGATTCACCCGGCGCCGGTTCCTCCCGACCGTGCCGATCCCCCCCCCGTGCTGGCCGCCTGGAACCGGGATCCGGCCGTCCGCCGGCAGAGCACCTCCGGCGGAGTGTTTTCCGCCCTGGCGGAGGCGGTGTTCCGTTCCGGCGGCCGGGTGGCGGGCGCGGTGTTTGCCCCGGACCACACGGTCCATCACCGGGTGGCGTCCGGCCCGGAGGACCTGAAGGCGCTGCGCAGTTCCAAATATCTGCAAAGCGATACCCGGCTGGTTTTCCGGGAAATCCGGGACGAACTGAAGGCAGGCCGGCGGGTGCTGGCCGTGGGGGCGCCCTGCCAGATCGCCGGATTGTATGCGTTCCTGGGCGGGGATCCCGAAGGACTGGTCACCTGCGATTTCATCTGCCGGGGGGTTAATTCTCCCAAGGCGTTCACCCGGTACATGGATATGCTGGAGGCAGAGAACGGCGGGCGGGCGGTGCATATTCATTTCAAGGACAAGGCCAGGGGTTGGCACCGGTTTTCGACCCGCGTGGAATTCGACAACGGGCGGGTGTATTCGCAGGATCGCTATCATGACCTGTTCATGCGGGGATACCTGGAAGCCAACTGTTTCATCCGGCCGGCCTGCCATGAATGCCGCTTCAAGGGTTCGAAACGCGCAGCCGATCTGACGCTCGGGGATTTCTGGGGCCTCGACAAGGCCCATCCGGAATGGGACAGCGACGAGGGCACGTCGCTGGTCATGGTGAATTCTGAAAAAGGCCGTCGGCTGTTCCAGGAAGCCGGCGAGCAACTGCAGAGCCATGAGGCCGCCATCGAACTGGTCCGTGCGGGAAATCCGGCCATGCTGGAATCCGCGCCCCCAGGGCCGAATCGCGAGGCGTTCTTCCGCGATCTGGACCGCCATGCCTTTTCGCACCTGGCCAGAAGATATTTTCCGCCGAAGGGCCGGA
Source organism: uncultured Verrucomicrobiota bacterium (assembly GCA_964535205.1). Lineage (GTDB taxonomy): Bacteria > Verrucomicrobiota > Kiritimatiellia > CAIQIC01 > Lenti-01 > JAAZFE01. The sequence goes on along the minus strand of CAZHSS010000059.1, from coordinate 3,682 downwards.
AGAAGGGAGACAGGATCATGACGGCCGTTCGCAGGATGATTCAGCGCATTTGCCGCAGCCAATGGCGGGAACCCGGTTTTTCGTTCCAGGCCTGGGGCGATTTGCTCCGTGTGAATTTCTGTCGCCGCGGAACCGAGCGGGAACCCGGAGAGTTCCTGATTCCAACTCCCTGTTGCCGGGTGGACTTGACGCGGGGTGCGCGCCTGGCATTGAACGGCACTCTTCTGCTGGGCTGGAAGCCGTTCCGGGGATCCCGGGTGGAAACCCGGCTGATGGTGGAAGCGGATTCCGAACTGGTCGTGGCGGGGCGGGTGACCGTGTATGCGGGGGGCGACATTCGCGTGAGGGAGGGCGGGCGGCTGACGTTGCAGGGCGGGTATTTCAATGACGGTGTTCAAATCGCCTGCCACCGGGCGATCACGATCGGCCGGGATTGCGCCATTGCCAGGGAGGTGATCATTCGAGACACCGATGCCCATCAACTGGCCGGAGGAGAACACCCGGAGTCGGCGGAAATCCGGATCGGCGACCGGGTATGGATCGGAACCCGGGCGATCATTCTCAAGGGGGTCACCATCGGCGATGGCGCGGTGATCGCGGCAGGGGCGGTGGTGACGAAGGACATTCCGCCGCGCAGTCTGGCGGCCGGCGTGCCCGCGCGGGTGATTCGCGAGAACGTGGAATGGCGGTAGGCAGCCCCATGCCATGCGTCCGGCTGAACACCGGCGCCGACATGCCCCTGGTGGGGCTGGGCACCTATCCGATGCGCGGCCTTCCGCTTGCGGCGGCGGTGGTCCGGGCGCTGCGGGCCGGATACCGGCGGTTTGACACCGCATCGGCCTATGGCAATGAACGCGGACTGGGGCTGGCCTTGAAAACCGCGCCGCGGCTGGCATCCGGGGAGCCGTTGTTTCTGACCACCAAGCTGAGCAACCGGGAGCAGCGAGAGGGAACAGTCCGCGCGGCGCTGGCCGGGAGCCTTCGGCGGCTCGGGGTCCCGCGCGTGGATCTGTATCTGATGCATTGGCCGCTGCCGGACAGAATCACGGACTGCTGGCGGCAGATGGAGGAACTGCTTCACGAAGGGACCGTGGGCGCGATCGGGGTGTGCAACTGCCATCCGCATCATCTGGACCGGTTGCTCCGCGACGCTTCCGTGGTGCCGGCAGTGAACCAGGTCGAACTCCATCCGCTGCTGTCGCAGAAGCCGTTGCTGGACTACTGCCGGGCACGGGGCATCGTGGTGGAGGCCTATTCGCCCTTTGCCCGGATGCATCCCCGGCTGGTGCGCCACCCGGAACTGGTGAAGATGGCGGAGCGGCTCGGGAAAACGGTGCCCCAGATCATCCTGCGATGGGATGTGCAGCAGGGCGTTCCGGCCGCGCCCAAGACGTCGCACCGCCGCCGCCTGGCGGAAAATCTGGCGGTCTTCGATTTTGAATTGACCGGCCGGGACATGGAGATCCTGGATGGCCTGAACGAAGAGTTCCGGGTCCGGTTCAATCCGGATGTCTATCCCGTCCGGAGTTTCAGGCCGGCCCGAACGTCTCCGGCGGGCGGAAAATCGGAGATTCTGCTGTACGGTCACGGCGGCAGCGCCAACCGGGGATGCGAGGCCATTGTCCGCAGCACGTCGGCGCTGCTGAAGGCCGAACTGGGTGCCGGAAGCGCGATCCGGCTGATGAGCTTTTCGCCGCAGGAGGACCGCGAGGCCGGCCTGCCGGACATTGACACCGTGGCGGACAGCGGCACCCGCTGGCCCGGGATGTCTCCGGTCCGCCTGGCGCGGGCCCTGTTGTGGCGGGCCTTGCCCCGGCCCGTGCCGCGGCATGTCCTGGACAATCTGCGCACCCTGCGATGGGCGGGACGGGCCGACGTATGCCTGTCGGTGGGCGGGGACAATTACTGCTACGATCCGGTCGAAATCTATTACGGACTGAACCGGCTGCTGCGGAAACGGTGCCGCCGAATGGTGCTGTGGGGGTGTTCCATCGAGCCGGACCGGATGGATGACGCCATGCAGGAGGATCTGCGCCGATTCGATCTGATCACCGCCAGGGAATCCATTACCCATGCCGCCTTGCGCGACCGGGGGCTGGAACAGGCCCGCTTGTTTCCCGATCCGGCGTTCGCGATGAAGGAAGAGCGGCTGCCGCTGCCGCCCGGCTGGCGCGAGGGAGAGATGGTGGGAATCAATCTCAGCGCGCTGATCGAGCAGTACGAGCGCCGGCCGGGGGGGTGCCTGGCGGCCTGTGCGGAGCTGATCCGGCATGTTCTGGCCGAATGCCGCGGCGGCGTTGTGCTGGTCCCGCACGTGACCGGGCGGCGCTCGGACGACCGGTTCCCCCTGGGGACGCTGTATCGCGAGTTCCGGACGACGGGAAGAGTGCTGATGCTGCCGGGCGGGCTCAATGCGCCGGAAACCAAGGGCTACGTGTCCCGGTGCCGGCTGTTCGTGGGGGCCCGCACCCATGCGACCATCGCCGCCTATTCCAGCGGCGTGCCGGCGCTGGTGCTGGGCTACAGCGTCAAGGCACGGGGCATTGCCCGGGACCTCTTCGGGGATGAAAAGGGGCTGGTGCTGCCGGTGCAGGAGATGGAGGATCCGCGCCAGCTGATCCGGCTGTTCGACAGCCTCCGGGAGCGCGAGGGGGAGCTGCGGGCGCGCCTGGCGGAGGCGGTGCCGGAGATGCAGCGGGCCCTGAAGACCGCCGGGGCGGAGATCCGCCGGCTGGTTGAGACCTGACCGGTGGACAGGCGGCCCCTTGCGCGGGGCAAAACCATTTGCATTTGCCGGGACGGAACGCATAATGTCCTGCCAATCGCCATGAATCAGATCCCCACCCATTTCCCGGCCAGCCAGCGAACCAGCTATCAGTTTCCCGTGTACAAATGGATCGGCTGGCTGACCGTGGCGGGCTTCGCCATCGGGCTGACCGTGATGTTCTTCATTTCGGGGATGTTCGGGATTCCGGCGCCGCTGGGCTGGGCGGGCCTCGTGATTCTCTTCACCTTCGGTGCGCTGCTGCTGGACCGGCCGAGGCTGCTGCTGAACTGCATGATGTTTTACTTCCTGATGATGCCCGGCAACCGGTTGCTGGGCATCCTCTCCCTGCCGGTGCCCCCGTTTCTGGATGAATTGTTTTTCCTGCCGTTCATCGCCGTGATCGTCATGAACTGGATTCAGCGAAACCAGGTGCGGGAAGCCTCTTTTTTCCCCCTTATTTTCGTTTTGATGGCGGCAATCAGCTGGTATGTAAATCGGCCCCCGGTTTTTACGGCGGTTCAGGTGACACTGATCATGCTGAAAACCTATATCATTTGGTACTACTGTCGCCTGACCTGCACGTTCAAAGACGAGCGGCAGCTGTCTCGCTGGACCTGGGTATACATTGGCTACATTGCCCTGCAGTATGCCTACAACGTGCTGTGGCACCGGCAGCTCTGGCCCCGCTATCACCCGGATGTAAGCGGAGGCGTGTTCGGTCCTTTTTCCACCGGCAGCGCTCACATCGTGGGGTATCTGAGCGTATTCGGTCTTTTGTTGCTGGCGGGCTGGTGGGTCAGTGTTGGCAGAACTGTGACGAGGCGACGGAAATGGCTGGCGGGGGTGGTTGCCGTGGTGATCTCGTACAATCTGATTTTCATGACGGATACGAAGCACGCCCTTTTCCTGGCGCCG
>CAZHSS010000058.1:0-8488 GCA_964535205.1 uncultured Verrucomicrobiota bacterium | reverse complement strand
CCGGCCGCGGGCGAAATCGTCCGCATGACCTTCTCGCTGTACGCGCCCCAGTGCGGTCCCGGGGGCGACGTCCGCCTGCATGTGCAGCACGGCGATTTCCATTTCCGCCGCACCCTGCGCGTGCGCTCGGTGCTGCCGCCGGGCCGGAGCCTGCGCGGGGCGTCCATTCGCCGCTGGAAGCACGGCGCCCGGGGGGCGTTCGTGTGGCGCGGCGATCAGGATCTGTACGATCCCTCCACGTTTCAGTCGGAAGAAGGCCTGCGCGCCGCGCTGGGCATGGCCCGGCGGCTGCGCATGCCCAACAGCCTGATGCTGTCCTCGCGCCTGAGCCTGCTGCCCGGCGAACACCGCCGGTTCTGCGAACGGTTCGGATGGGACCGCCGGACCGGGGACATCCCGTCGTTCATCCGTTTTCTCCGGGAGGAGGCGGACCTGTCGGCGGAGCAGGAATGGCCCGTGGAGACGAGCCGTCCTTATGCCGCGGAGATCGGCAACCACATGCATCTGCACTACGGCACCCATGCCGCGGCCGATCCCGGAAACGGCTGGAAAAGCCATGCGGGCATCGGCGCGGGGCATTATCCCTGGCTCAGCCGTCATCCGGCGGACTCCTTCACCGAACAGCGCGACAACGCCCGGGAGGGGTCGCGGGTGCTGCGCGAAACCCTGGGTGTCGAACCCGTCAGTTTCACGATCCCCAGCGACGTGTACGACGGCAGCACTGCCCGGGCGATGGAGGCGGCCGGCCTGGAAGTTGGATCCGAAACGGACTGTCCCAAATGGAAGAAACTGGTCTGGCTCGGCCCGCCGCACCATCCCGAAGGCTGCGAGCGCTTCGTGGAGCTGCCGCGCATGCATCCGCGCGACCCCGAGAACGTGTTCCAGCTCGCCATGCTGAAGTACTGGGCCGGGGCGGCGCGACGGCGGGGCCGGGCCTTGGTCTTTCTGGCGCATCACCACCTGATGCGCTACAGAGGCGGGGCGGGGGCGACGCTCGCCGAGGAATTTCTCCGGCATGTGCTGGAAGACCACGAGGGCGATTTGCACATCGGCACGCTGACGTCCGTGGGCCGCTACTGGCGGGACGTGCTGAGCCCACGCACCCGCTGCGTGAAGGTGACCGTGGAGGCACACCGCGTCACCGTGGTGAACGAGGGCCTGCGCCCCCTGGCGGCCCTGCCGCTCGAGCTCGATTTCGGCGGCGGCCGGCGGCAATTGCGGCTGGTGGACGTCGGCGCGGAGGCCACGGTGAATGTGGAGATATAACTTCGACGGAATTCGACATTCATCATTCCAAATTCGACATTCATAAGCATGAAATCAGATGTACATCCTCCCGTCTTGCTGCTGGGGGCGGATGAAAACGAAAGCCTGCCGGTGCTGGCCAATCTGCACCGACACGGCGTGCCGGTGACGGCCGCCGCTCCGCGGCGGCTCGCCATGGGGCTGTTTTCGCGCTATCCGGTCCGCCGGCTGATTTCGCCCCATCCGAACACGGAGCCCGAAGCGTTTGTCGCCTGGGTGGAAGAGACCGTGAAGGGCGGAGACTATCCCGTCACGATGGTCTGCGGCGAAACCGCGACGTGGCTGCTGGCGCAGGCGAAGGAGCGCCTGGCGCCGTTTACGCGCCTCCCGCTGGTGGACATGGACCGGTTTTTCCTCTGCCGTGACAAGTCCCGGACCATGAAGGAGGCCGAACGGCTGGGCATTCCCGTTCCGAAGACCTGGTATCCCGACGAGGACGGCATTGACGCCGTGGCGCACGACATTCCGGCCTGGCCCGTGGTGCTCAAGCCCTGCATCAGCAACGGCGCGCGCGGTATCTCCTATCCGAAAAACGCGGACGAGCTGAAGGCGATGTACGAAACCACCCGCGCCGAATACCACAGCTGCATCGTGCAGGAATTTGTTCCGCACTCGGGCATGCAGTACAAGGCCGAGGTCATTTTGGACGATGCGGGCCGTGCGCTGTGCGGCGGCGTCTATGACAAGCCGCGCTTCTACCCGCCCACGGGCGGGTCCAGCACGCTCAATTCCACCGTGGACCGGCCCGACATTCTCGATGCCGCCACCCGCTTCCTGCAGGGCATCGGCTGGTACGGGATGGGCGACTGCGATTTCATCGAGGATCCCCGCGACCGCGTGCCGAAACTGATGGAGGTCAATCCGCGCTTCACCCGCAGCATCAAAATCCTGGTCGAGGCGGGGCTGGACTATCCGTATATTTTGTACCGGCTGGCGCTGGGCCTGCCGGCGGAGCCGCAGTTCGAGTACCGGAAGGGCCTGTACATGCGCTATTTCCTCAGCGATTGCGTCTGGTTCCTGCGGTCGCCCGACCGCTTCAAGGCGCGGCCGAGCTTCTTCTGGTTCTTCGGACGCAACCTGCGGGACGAAATTTTCTCCTGGGCCGATCCCTTGCCGACGATCGCCTATTTTCTGGTGTTCTTTTCGCGGCTCCTGAGCCGGAACGAACGGAAGTTCCTGCTGAGGACCGACGCCAGGCGGACAACCGCCTGATTCTGCGTCCACGGAATCCCATGCGCATTCTCTACATCCACCAGTTTTTCGCCGGGCCCGATTCTCCCGGGCCGGCCCAGCCCCGCGCACTGGTGCGGCGGCTGGCGGAGCGCGGCCATGCGGTCGAGGTGCTCGCGTGCAATTTGAACGCCTACAACGAGCAGGCGGAACCGGAGGAGACGACGGAGATGTCCGGCGGAGGCTCCGTGCGGGTCCGTCGCCTGCCCGTGCCCTCCGGCCTGCGCGCCAGCCTCGCCAACCGGCTGAAAACCTACGGCGCCTTCGCCTGGCGGGCCTGGCGGTTCGGCCGGCGGCAGCCCGCGCCGGATGTCGTCATGGCGAGCATTCAGCCGCTGTTCGGCGGCGTGGCCGCTCTGCGGCTGGCCCGCCGCTGGCGCCGGCCCTTCCTGCTGGAAATTCGCGACCTGTGGCCGGATGCCCTCGTGGTCAAGAAGGCCATCGCGCCCTGCCAGGCCGCTCTGTTGCAGGCGCTGGCGCGCTCGCTGTACGCGGGCGCGGACCGCGTGGTGTGCCTCACCCCGGGCCTGAAAACGGAAATCCTCGCCAAGGGGATTTCGCCGTCGCGGGTGGATGTGTTCCCGAACGGCTGCGACGAAAGCCAGTTCCGGATTCCGCCCGGCGGGCGCGACCGTCTGCGGACCGAGCTGGGCTGGTCGGATTCGTTTGTCGCGGTGTACACCGGAACGCATACGGAAGTGACCGCCATTGACACCATCGTGCGGGCGGCGGCGGCCCTGCGGAATCGGCGCGGCATCCGCCTGGACCTGTTCGGTGCCGGACAAAGCAAACCCGGCGCCATGGCCCTGGCCCGCGAACTGGGGCTGGACAACATCCATTTCCACGATCCGGTGCCGAAAAGCCGGGTGCCCGCCATTCTGGCGGCCGCGGACGTCGGCCTCATGACGCTGTTCCGCAGCCCGCTGATTCATATTTACTTCGAGAACAAGTTCATTGATTACATGGGCGCGGGTCTGCCGATCATCGCTTCGCTGGAGGGCGTGCAGGCGGACCTGATCCGTCAGGCCGGCGCGGGTGTCGTGGTGCCGACGTTCGATTCCGGCGCGCTGGCCCGGGCCATCGCTGATGCCGCCGACCACCCGGAGCCGCGCCGGGCCATGGGCGAATCCGGCCATCGCTTCATCCGCAGCCGCCTGGCGCAGCCCGATATCCTGAATCGCTATGCGGAGGTGCTAGAGGCCGTCGCGCAGGGGCAGGCCGACAGCATGCCGCCCTGGGATCCGTTCCAGGAGGCAGGGGACAAGGGACAGGAGACAGAGGGCAGGGGTCAGAGGTCAGGGGGCGGGAGCCGGTGAACGCGACCCTGATGATCATCGGCGGCGCGCTGCTGGCGCCGGTGGCGCTGGCGCGGTGTTTCTTTTTGGCGAAAACCCGCGCTGGCTGGGCGATGTACCTGGCCAATGTCGCGTGGGAGGTGTTTCCCAAGAAATGGGGGATCCCGCGGCCGGCGGCCGAATGCCTGGCTGCCCTGCTGGGGCTGGGGGCTTTGCGGGCGGGTGGAGCGGGCTGGGGGGCGGTGGGCGGCGCGGCCGCGGGGCTGATTCTGCTGGAAGCCGCCGTCCGGCTGACGGTCCGGCGGCGGATGGCGGAACCGTGCATCCCGCGCCTGGCATACAGCCTGGAAGGGCCGTTTGTGGAGCGCCTCCCGCGTTATCGCCTGGGCGTGTTGTGGGTCGGGCGGTCCTTTAATCTTGATCTGACGGTGCTGAATATCTCAAGCCAGCCGTGGCCCGAACCCCTGCGGGTGCGGCTGGATGCCCCTCCCGGCTGGCTGGAGAACGGCAACGCCGAACAGATGATCGAACCGCTGCCGCCGGCGGGCATCGGAAAGGCCGCCTGGACCCTGCGGCCGGCTGCGGCGCGCGGCGGCGGGGAGCTGATTCTTCGGATCGAAGGCGAGCGCATGAACCGGGGCGTGCGCCTGCCGTTCGACGGCTGCCTTCTCGCCGCGGAGAATCCGCCGGTGCGCGTTTCCATTTCCCGCTATCCCGGGGGACGGCGAAGCGCCTGGGTCTGGCGCGGCGATATGGATCTCTACGACGAGCGCACGTTCCAGTCCATCGAAGGCCTGGAGACCGCCCTGGGCTTGGCGGCGCGATATGCCGTCCCGCAGACCCTGTGCCTGTCCACGCGCTTGACGCTGGATGAGCGGGCCGCGCGCGAATTCGCGACCCATGAAGGCGGGGCCACCGGCGCGGAGGAAATCCCGCGCTTCATCGAGTGGATGCGCACCCGGGTGGAGCTGTGCCATCGCGCGCCGTGGCCGGCCCGGAGCAAGGACAAGCCGTATGTGCTGGAAATCGGCAACCACGGTCATCTGCACTACGATACCGCCGCCGCCGCCGCGCCGGAAAACGGCTGGACGTCGCACGCGAAGATGGGGGCGGGGCCCTATCCGTGGATGGGGGCAGACCCCTCTTCGTTCGGTGAGCAGCGCGACAACATCCTCGAGGCCGCGCGCCGCTGCGAGCGGGCCTGGGGCTTTGTGCCGCGGTCGTGGGCCAAGCCGGGGCGGTGCAATGACGCCGACACGCCCCGGGCCGCCGCGGCCGCCGGCTGCGAGGTGCTGAGCGGGTCCGACATCCGGGCGCGCGACAACGTGCTGTTCCAGCCGCCGCCGCACCATCCCGGCGGAACCGACGCCGTGGAACTGACCTCGCGCTATCCGCCCGATCCGCAGAACGGCTTCCATTTCTTCATGCTCCTGTTCTGGCTGCACCGCTCCCGGCGGCGGGGACTTCCCATGGTGTACATGTGCCATCAGCACATGCGCCAGTGGGACGGGCCCGCGTGCACCCGCTTCACCGAGGCCCTGATCCGTCGGGTGCTTCTGGACTTTCACGGCGAGTTCTATCTGGATACCCTGTTCGGCGTCGGCCAATACTGGCGAGAGGCGCTCAGCCCCCGGACGAGACGGATCCGGGCGGCGCTGGACGGCACACGGATCGCGGTGGAGAACCGCGGCGATGCGGATATTCGCCGGGTGCCGGTGGATCTGGAACTCGCCGACGGGTCCCGTTCCACGGTGCTGGCGGACGTGGCCGCCGGGCAGAAGATCGAAATGGAATTGAACGGATAGAAGGCGGACAATGACGTTGGTTTGCACAGTGGATGTCGAGGACTGGGCGCAGTCCACCCTCGATACGGATCTGCCTATTTCAGACCGCGCGGGACCGAACATGGAACACGTGCTGGACGTGCTGGCGGAAGAAAAGGTCAAGGCTACGTGTTTCGTTCTCGGCCGGTTTGCGGAAAAATTCCCGGAGACCGTCCGGCGTATCGCGGCGGAAGGCCATGAGGTGGCCTCCCACGGTTTCGGACACGTGGACGTGTTCCGGCTGACGCCGACGCAGTTCCGCGAAGACATCCGCCGCTCCAAGGGGCAGCTCGAGGCGATGGCGGGGATGCCCGTGCTGGGCTACCGCGCGCCGGATTTCTCGATTGTAAAGGAATCCCTGTGGGCGCTGGAGGTGCTGGCGGAGGAAGGGTTCCTCTACGACGCCAGCATCAATCCGGCGGTGATGGCCCGCTTTGGCGTGGTCGGGTTCCCGCGCCAGCCCGTGCGGATGGCTTCGGCGGGAGGCAACCCTCTCGTGGAACTGCCCGTGGCCACGCTGCCGCTTTTCGGGCGCTCCCTGCCGGTGGCCGGGGGGGGCTATCATCGCCTGCTGCCGTTTCCGGCCATTCGCTGGGTCATCGAGCGCGCGGTCCTGGCCGGCGAAACCTTCATGGCCTACTGCCATCCCTACGAATTCGATCCGGACGAGTTTGCTCATCTGGGCTACCCCCTGAAGCTGAAAACACGCCTGCATCAGGGGCTGGGCCGGCGCGGATTCGAGAACAAGTTCCGGCGCATGCTCCGCGAATTCGAGACTACGCTGGCTCTGCAAGTCGCAGAGAAAGCGCTGACCGAGGCGCCGGTCTATGAAGGATAGAGCCATAGCAGCCAGCTTCGGATTAGGACAAGTGGGATCGCCGGAGCGAATCCGTAAATCCGTATCATCCGTAGCTAAAAAAATCTTAATATCAAAAGAACCAGCTACGGATTGTACGGAGTAGGACCATTCAGTTCTCTGGATCGGATCCGTAAAATCCGTATCATCCGTAGCTGAAAAATCTTAATACCAAGAAAACCAGCTACGGATTTCACGGATTGTACGGATTAGGACAAGTGGGATTACCGGATCGGATCCTCACAACATGACATCCGTAGTCGAACCCAGATTGAAGGGGAGGATCAAATGGAGCTGAAGCATAAAGAGATCACCGGGCAGATCATCGGTGCGGCGTATGAGGTCTACCGGGTGCTGGGGTACGGGTTTCTGGAGAAGGTCTATCAGCGGGCCATGGTGGTTGAACTGGAATTGCGCGGGCTTAAGGTGCAGCCCGAGGCTGCGGCTAAGGTGTATTTCAAAGACGTGTGCGTGGGCGATTATGCCGCTGATTTCCTTGTTGATGAAAAAGTGGTTGTGGAACTTAAAGTCGCGCAGGATCTGAATCCATCGGATGAAGCCCAATTGATCAACGAATTGCACTCCCTTCGCAAAGAAGTGGGTCTGCTGATCAACTTCGGCCGCACGGGGGTGAAGTTCAGGCGCGCGGCCAATCTCGATGAATATGAAAAACCGAAACCAGCTACGGATTGTACTGAGTAGAACCATTGGATCACCGGATCGGATCCGTAAAATCCGTATCATCCGTAGCCAAAAATCTTAATACCAAGAAAGCCAGCTACGGATTTCACGGAATGTACGGAGTAGGACCATTCAGTTCTCTGGATCGAATCCGTAAAATCCGTATCATCCGTAGCCGAAAAATCTTAATACCCCAAAAACCAGCTACGGATTTCACGGATTGTACGGAGTAGAACCATTGGGATCACTGGATTCAATCTGTAAAATCCGTCCCATCCGCAGCAAAATGATTGGATGAACTTCAGCACAAAAAGAATATTCGATGTGCTGGCGTCGTTTGTTGGCCTGGTGCTGTTGGCGCCGGTGATGCTGGGGGTGGCGGCGGCGGTGCGCCTGTCGTCGCCGGGGCCGGTGCTGTATATCCAGGACCGGGTGGGGCGGGGCGGACGTCTGTTCCGTTGCGCCAAGTTCCGGACGATGCGGGTGGGGGCGGATGCCGGGGGCAGCGTGACGGCGGCGGGGGACGACCGGATCACCCCGGTCGGCCGGTTCCTGCGCCGCTGGAAGCTCGACGAGCTGCCGCAGCTCTGGAACGTGCTGACGGGCCGGATGTCGTTCGTGGGACCGCGGCCGGATGTCCCCGGCTATGCCGACCGGCTGCACGGCGATGACCGCCGCATCCTGGATCTGCGGCCCGGCATCACCGGGCCGGCCACGCTGCTGTTTCGCGACGAGGAGCGCTTGCTGGCGCTGGCGAAAGATTCCAAGGCGTTCAACGATGAAGTCATCTTTCCGGAAAAAGTCCGGATCAACCGGGAGTATCTGGAGACCGCGTCTTTCTGGCGCGACATCGGCTACCTCCTGGCCACCGTCGCACCGGCCCTGGTGAAACGGATGGGCGCGGAACGGCGGCTGGGCTTGGACTGCGCGGAATTTTCCGCTCGTATGGAGCGGGAGGGCGTGCGCTATTAACGGGCAGAGGATGCGACAGTCATGAAGAATCCGAGGATATTTTTGTCTCCGCCGCACCTGGGCGGACGCGAGCAGGAACTCGTGCGGCAGGCGTTCGAGTCGAACTACATCGCCCCCTTGGGGCCGATGGTAGACGCGTTCGAGGCGGAATTCTCGGCCCATACCGGCATTCCGCACTGCGTGGCGCTGTCCAGCGGCACCGCCGCGACACATCTGGCGCTGCGGCATCTTAGGGTGAGACCCGGCGACGAGGTGATGGCCTCGACGCTGACGTTCATCGGCAGCGTGACGCCGGTCACGTTCGAAGGCGCGAGGCCGGTGTTCAT
>CAZHSS010000057.1:0-8541 GCA_964535205.1 uncultured Verrucomicrobiota bacterium | reverse complement strand
CTCCTGTCTCCTGTCTCCTGTCTCCTGTCTCCTGACTCCTGTCTCCTGTCTCCTGTCTCCTGTCCCCTGCCCTCTGACCTCTGTCCTCTGTCCTCTGTCCTCTGTCCTCCGACCTCTGCCTCCTGTCCCCTGCCCTCTGACCTCTGCCCTCTTCATCAGTACAGCACCTCCCCGGCGCGCAGCGCGTCGTCTGTTTCCACGTACTTGCGCAGGAACCAGTGTTTCTGAAGCCCTTCCAGCAGGACGGTGGTTTCGCGCATCAGCGTCTGCGTTTCGCCCACCACCACCGGCAGGTTGTCCACCTCGTCCCCCACGGTGTCCGCCATGGCCGGCAGCTTGGCCGTCACTTCCTGCAGATCCGCCGCCATGGCATTGACCCGGGTCATCAACACCTGCAGTTCGGCCATCAGGTTTTCCACGTCCTTCGCCATGGCCGGATCGTTCAGCACCTTGGCCGGCAGTCCCGGCCCCCGGCGGATGTCCTCCAGCAGTCCGTTGACATTGCCCAGCAACTGCTGCAACTGGCCCTCCGGATCGTTCATGCCCGCCGCCAGCTTGGTGTATTCCTCGATCGCGCCGTTCACCAGCCCCAGGGTGTGTTCCGCCTCCACCTGGAGCGTCGCCAGCGCCTCTTCAAGCATCTGCATGATTTCGGTGTCCTGTTCGGCGGCGATTTCGCCGCCGGTCTTGGGCAGTTCCGCGCCCGTGCCGCGCGTCAGCTCGATGTAGGCGTCGCCGGTCACCACCATTTTCTTCTTCACCAGCGCAATCGAGTCTTCCCGCACAAAGCGCATGAACGACCCGCGCACCCGGATGCTGCCGCTGATCTCGCCGTCGTCATCCACCAGGATGTCCTGGACGCTGCCCACCCGCGCGCCCAGCAGCATGACCTCCGCGCCCTTCAGCAGGTCCATGGACCCTTCCGGCGGGAACCGCAGCTCGATCTCGTACATCGGCTCGAACCAGTGCTGGGCATGGCCGGCCACCAGCACCCCCGCCAGCAGCAGCAGAAACACCAGCAGCACGAAACCGCCCACGATCTCGTTCACGTATCGGAATTTGAATTTCTTCGCCATGTTCCGCTCCTTACGCCGTCCGGGGCTCCGCCTTCACCAGCGGCTCCAGGGCCGCCCGCACATCCTCCTTCAGCTGCCGGTCCAGCCACACCACCGCGCACCCGTTTTCCCGGATCCGGCGCACTCCCTCCAGGAACCGCTCCCGGTCCTCCGGTGCGGCATCCAGCAGGGGGCGCTCCAGCACCAGCGCCTCGGGACGCCCCGCAAAGGCCCGCGTCCACAGGATGCGCCGCCGCAGGCGCTCCGCCACCGCCGGCGCCCGCAACGGCGGCAGCGGCCAGCAGCCGAAAAATATCGCCCACTGTTCAATGGACTCCCCGGGCGCCTCCCGCCGGTGCATCTTCGCCGGCAGCCAGACGTTTTCGTCCATGTCCAGGTTGGCGACCAGGCCGCCCTGCGCAAACACGCAGCCGATGCGGCCGCGCTCCGCCGCCGCCTCGTCGGGACCGCGCCGGCGCCACTCCGCACCCTTCCAGAACACCTCGCCCGCGGGCGGCGGCCCGATGCCCGTCAGCCAGTCCAGCCATTGACCGCCGGAATCGCGTTCCCCCGGAATCCACAGGGCCTCTCCCGCCCGGAGGACAAACGACCAGACCTCCTCCGGGCCGGTTCTCACCGATTCCACCCGGATCCGTTCGCTGGAGGAAAGTTCCGTCATTCCGCTCCCTACAGATACGCCATCACCGAAATCACCAGCGACACGACAAACAGGGCCCCGATGGAGCGCATCACGCCGCGCGTCGCGGCAATCGGCACTTCGGTGGCCGCCGCGCCCACCGCCAGCGCCTCGTCGCAGCAGATCGCGCCGGTCAGCAGGCCCGGCAGAATGGACTTCGCCAGCAGGCTGAACACATCCGCCACCGTCACCGCCCCGATGATGTTGCCGAAAAACAGCCCCATGTCGATGTCGCCGAGCTGGATGATCCACATGCAGACGAACCCGCCGATGAACGTGATCGCCAGGAACACGATCGTCAGGCAGAACGTCGAGGCCGCCACCCCCAGCACGCGCGGAATCACCAGATACACGAAGGGGTCCACGCCCATGGCATCGAGCGTCCGCACCTCTCCGTGGATCTTCATGTTCGCCAGCTCCGTCGAGATGGCCGTGCCGCTGCGGGCGATCACCACGAAATTCGTCAGCAGCGGCCCCAGTTCCCGCAGCACCACCGCGGTCAGGATCGGTCCGATCAGCGCCGTCTGGCCCAGCCGCGTCAGCCAGTACTGCGCCTGCACCACCACCAGCACCCCCACGATCAGCGCAATCAGCGAGACAAACCCCGTCGCCTCCAGCCCCGTGAACAGAATCTGCCGCGCCAGCACGTTGCGCATCGGCGCCGTCCACGTCCCCGGGCGGACGGATTTCGACAGCACCGCCCAGACCATCGCCGCGGTGCGCGCCGCGCGTCCCAGCCGCGCCAGCACCCCGGCGCCCACATGCCCAAGCCACCTCATCGTTCCCGCAGTATAGGCCCGTTCCCGATCCGCATGCCATGAAAATTCATTCTTAATGCCTGCTCAATCCCCCGTATACCCGGTCCACGCCGCCGCCCCCCGGAGCATCGCTCACGGCCGGCGGAACACACCGGCCAGCCATAGCCGCCAGCCGCCCGAACGCCGGGGATACAGCCGGATCATTTGGCGCGCGAACCACCGGGCCGGGCCGAAACGGCCCTGCGCACGCCACAAGTAGGCTTTCTCTTGTGCCGTCTCATACACGATTTGCCGCACCTCCCGCTCCGGCATCCGCCCGGCCCACAATTCCCTATGCCCCAGCAAATCCAGACCCGGCTTCCAGCGATCGGGGTGATGGCATACCGAATACTCATCCCACCGGTACCGGGCCAGGATCTCTCCGGACGGCATTCCGATCCCCCCGCCCGCGTTCAGGCAGCGCAGGAAAAACTCCTGATCCTCGCTGTTGTAGCGCAACCCGGGATCTTCGGAAAACAGGCCGGATTTCTCCAGCAGATCGCGACGCACCATGACCGTGCTCAGGCAGATGAACGTCTTGCGCAGCAGCTCGGCCAGGCAGTCTCCGTTCGGCGGATAGTTACCGTGATTGCGCACATACAGGTCCTGCCCTTCGGCATCCATGACCATGCAGGCGGTGTGGGTGAGGGGATATTCGGGATGCGCCTTCATGAACGCCGCCTGTCGGGCCAGCTTGTCCGGCATCCACACGTCGTCGGCGTCCAGAAACGCCAGATACTCGCCCCGCGCCATCCGGATGGCCTCGTTGCGGGGAACCGCCGGCAACCCGCTGTTCCGCTCCCGCACCACCAGGCGGATTCGGGGGTCTTGAAACTGCCGGATCACCGCCAGACTCCCGTCGGTCGAGGCATCGTCCACGATGATCAGTTCAAAATCCCCGCAGGTCTGCGCGAATACGCTCCGCAGGCATTCCGCAAGATGCGGCTTTTTGTTGTACACCCCGATGACCACGCTGATCAGAGGGGCGCGCAATCCGTCTCCTGGCTCAGGGCTGATCACCGGGCTCCTTTCCGCCAAAGGCCATATTGCGGTACAAGGCGATATCGGGCAGTTCCGGGTGCGGTTCGATCTGGAAACGCGGATCCTGCCGGATACGGCGGAGAATCTCGCGGGAAATCTCTCCGTACCGGTCCGTCCGCTTCTCCATCCAGGCATCCGATGCCGCGATATACGACCCCAGCCGGCCGTGAACGCGCGCCCAGGCCGGGTCCGCTTCCTCCACAAAAGAACCCAGGCGGCCGAACTGGGTCCGGCACCCCGTATCCAGCGAATCCAGGGCGGCGTAATAATTCAGCGTGCTGCCGTTGAGCCAGGAAAAATCCGCACCGCACAAATGGTACACCCCGCTGTATTCCGGGATGTTCAACCGGCGAACCAGATGCCGGATCTGCTCCAGTTTCGCCGGGTCGCGCTCCGGGCCGGCCCAATGCCGGGCGCGGCGAACCTCTTCGGCCGGGATCCAGCCCAGCAGCAGCAGATGGCTTGCCGCATACCAGATCCCGAAAACGGCCGGCAGAAAATAAGCCCGCCACCGTCCGCTTCCCGCCCCCAGAAGCGGGGCCGCCGCCAGGAGCACGGTCGGAACAAGCGCATACACATAGCGGATGGGCGTACTGACGTTGATGGACAGCACGACCAGAACCACCATCCCTTGCAGGGCCGCCAGGAGAAAGAACCTTCCCTCCCCTCCCCGAATCGCGCGGGCCCCGGGCTGGCGGATGTGCCAGACCCAGCCCGCGACCAGAACCAGCGCGCCCGCGACCAGCAGCGGCGCCACGGCATTCAGCGACAGGCTGCGCCCCAGCGCCCGGATCCAATACACCATCTTGTTCAGCACCGTATCCTGATATCCGAAATGATACGCCGCCTCTCCCACCGACGCGTCCACCACTTTTTGCATGGCCGCCGCCCGGTTGAGAACATACCACCCGGCAATCCCCCCCAGATGAACCGCCCCCGTCGCCATGCCCAGCACCGTCCAGCCGCTGAACCCCCAGCGTTTGCCGCGAATGCTGCGAACCAGCAGATACAGCGAATACAGGCCCGGTACCACGCAATAGACCGGCGTGGACGCCTTGGCCCCCAGCACCCATGCCCCCCCCCACAGCAAAGCCGCCGCGGTTTTCGACGCCGGCCAGTCCGCTCCGGACACCGCAATGTGCCAAATGAAGAGTACCGCAAACAGCTGCAGGGGCTCCGTGAGAAAGTCCCGGCTCATCCCGGCGAACAACGGCGTCCCGGCCAGCCAGAGGCACAGCGCGCAGGCCAGCCACCCCCGGCCGGTCACCCGGTTCACGCACCGCCAGAGCAGGACCAGAGACGCCCATTGAAACGACAGATTGATCACGCTGAAGACGGCCTGCGCCGATCCGACGACATGACGCAGCGGCAGCAGAAACTGAGCGATCCAGATCAAGGTCGGCGCCTTGGGGCCCACGCCGTGAAAAAACCACCACGGCCAGAGACGGGGTTCCGTCCACAGCACCCGCCACAGGTCGATCGACAGATACCCGTATTCCGCCGGATCCCAGTCCCATACGCGATGGTCCAGCCACAGCCACACCGCCGAGGGCACCAGCAGCAGGCCGCAAAAGAAACCAAGCGCCGCCGGCTTTCTCCAGCCGGCATTCCCGCATCGCCCGGACGTCATTCCCGACCTCCTTTCCGCCGGTGTCCCGTTCCCCCGCCGGCCAGCGCTTCCAGAAACTCCGTTTCCACCCGGCGGGCAACCCGATCCCAGGTCCATTTCTGTTTCCACTCCTGAAATCCCGCCTCCCCCATGGCGTTCCGATGCGGGGCATCCGACCACAAGGTCAGCAGTGCCCCGGCGATTTCTTCTGCATTTCCGAATTCGACCAGCACCCCCGTCTTTCCGTGAGCAATGATGGATTCCGAACTGCATCCGCGACAGCCCATCACGGGCTTGCGGTGCCGCCAGGCATCCAGATAGGCAATGCCGAAGGAATCGCCGATGGAGGGCAGGCAGAATACATCGCAATCCTCCAGTGCCTGCTCGCGTTCCCGTTCCTCCACGTCATCCAGATCCAGGATGCGCCCTTCCGCCGGATGCCGCAGCTGCCCGACGAGGCCCTGGATCCATCCCGGCGGATTGTGGGAAAACCCCAGCAGGGCCAGCCGGGCCCGAGGCTCCACATCCCAGACCCGATCCATCGCCGCAATCAGGTGCTGAACTCCCTTGTTGTAAATCTTCCGCCCGACAAACACGAACAGCGGCGCGTCTTGCGGCACGCCATGCCGCCGCCGAAACTCCCCGGGCGCCACCGGCCAAGTCGTTTCATCGGAACCGGCCCCGGCCACCCGGATCCGATCCGTCCCCCATCCATGGCGCCGCATCCAGTCCCGCTCGTATTCCGTCAGCGCCAAAATCAGGTCGTATGGAGCATACAGACGTCGCAGCACAGGGGGAACCGCTCCGCCTTCCGCGACATGCAGCAGGGGAACCGCCACCGTCAACGGAACCGGCCGGCCGGCCATCACCCGGGCCAGTTGGACCGGCCAGGCGCCGCCGCCCCGGACCAGCACCAGGACGTCCGCATTCCGGAAAATCCCTTTCCGCTGCAGCCCGGGGCAAAACGGCCCGTCCGCCAGCAGCTGGCGGCGTCCGCTCCGGAACAGCCACCGGACCAGCCGGTAGCCGCCGCGCCGGCATCCCAGCGCCAGCCACCGCCGGGCCGCCCGTTCCCGGCGCTCGTCCCGGTCGAGCACCTCCACCCGAAAGGGAAGACCCGGAGGCAGAGGCAAGGGACCTTCGGATGTCCAGACCGTCACGTCGTGCCCCAGACCGGCCAGTTCTCCCGCCAGCCGGTGCGCGTACAGTTCCGCTCCTCCGCGGTTCGTCAAAAAAGTGGCGCTCAACAACGCAATGCGCATGGCCGGCATGGTACTATGGCGGTCCGGCCGGCCTCAAGGCCACATTCCCGCAGGAAAACACCGGGGCGCTCATCTTCGCCGCAGACCGACGGCCAGCCCCTGCTTCCAGCTTCGCGAGGCGAACGGAGCCAACCGGATCATCTGCCAGACAAACCACGCAGCCCGGCCAAACCGGCCCCGGGAACGCCAGCAGAAAGCCCCCTCCTCCGCCATGTCCAGCACCCGGTTTTTCATCTCCCGCCGCGACAGGATCCCCTCCCACAACCCCGGTGTCTCCCAGATGTGCCGGTACAGCACGAAATCCCGCCCGATGCCTTTCCACGCCTTGCTCGCCGTGATGTTGTCGATCCCCGTCCGGTACTCCGACAACGGCTCTGCCAGCAGGCCGAACGGCGTCAGCATCGCGCACCGCAGCGCGAACTCCGGATCCTCCTCGATCCGCCACGCCATCGCTTCGGTGAACCCGCCCGTTTTCTCGTACAAGCTCCGCGTCAGCATCAGGGTGCTGGTGCTGATCCAGACGCGCTCCAGCATCGGCAGCCAGTAATCACCCGAAGGCGGCAGCGTCCCCTCGTGCCGGATCCCCAGCCGCCGCCCTTCCCCGTCGATCTTCCAGCAGTAGGTGTGCGTCAGCTCGTACTCGGGATGCGCTTCCATGAACGCCACTTGCTTTTCCAGCTTCGTCGGCTCCCACCGGTCGTCCGCATCCAGGAAGGCGATGTACTTCCCGCCCGCCACCGCCATCCCCCGGTTCCGCGGCACCGCCGGCCGCCGGCTGTTCTCCGCCAGCCGCACCAGCCGGATCCGCGGATCCGCGAGCTTCTGGACCTCGGCCAGGCTCCCGTCGGTCGAGCAGTCATCCACCACGATCAGCTCGAAATGTCCATACGTCTGCGCCAGCACGCTCCGCAGGCTGCTGCCCACGTAGTCCGCCTTGTTGTACACGCTGACAATCACGCTGACCAAAGGAGTTCCATTCATTTGCACTCGCCATCCGCTTGAGTTATGCTTGGACCCTATTCCACAGATCGCATCCGGAAAAGACTATAGTGCGAACCCGTTCAATGAACACGCTTGCGGCCACTGTCAAAAAGCTCGGTACGCGCTGCCTGCCGGCCATTGTGCACCGGCAGTTCGCCGAATACCTGGGATATGTCCGTCAGGCGCCGCACACCCCGGCTTCCCGCCTCCAGTTCTACCGCCGATTCCTGTCCTACCGACGCCAGCGCCGGTTCATCCCCCCTCCGGCTTCTCCGGAGGATCCTCAACTCGCCGCCGCCAGGCAATTCGACCGGATGCTGCGGATCCTGCGCCCCCCGGCCCTGCAAGCCGACTATTTCTACCCGCTGGATGACCGCCTGATTCTGCTTCATCCCGCGGACTGCACCGCCATTGCCAGCGTGGCCCCCGACTATGCCCATGTCCTCCGCCTGGATCTGGACCGCCTTCCGGAACTGGATCCCCAGACCCCCTTCGGCCAATCCATCGCCATCGTTGTCCAGGCCATCCGGCGCTTCTCCGTCCGCGCCGCCCGGTCCCTGGAGCAACAACACACCGCCCGCTCCCGCCAGGTGGCCGATTTCCTGCGCCGCCTTCCATCCGGCCCCCCGGCCACCTTCGATGAAGCCATCCAGAAAATCCTCTTTTTCAACGGCCTGCTTTGGCAAAACCGCTTTCTCCACAACGGGCTCGGACGCCTTGATCTCGTCCTGGCCCCCTACTACGATGCCGATCTCCGGGCCGGCCGCCTCACCCGCAGCGAAGCCCGCGACAGGCTCAAAGCCCTTCTCCTCCAACTGGGCGCCCATACCCGCTTTAAAAGCATCAAGCTCATCGGCGACACCGGACAGGTCATCATGCTCGGCGGAAGCACCCCGGACGCCTCCTCCTTCGAGCACGATCTGACCTTCCTGTTCCTGGACCTTTTCCGGGAACTCGCCCTGCCCGATCCCAAGTGTGTCCTACGCGTCCACTCGCAAACGTCGGACCGTCTGTGGCTGGCCGCCGTCCAATCCATCGCGTCGGGCTGCGGATCGCCTCTGCTGGCCAACGAAGAGGTCATCCGGCCACTGATGGAATC
>CAZHSS010000056.1:0-8548 GCA_964535205.1 uncultured Verrucomicrobiota bacterium | reverse complement strand
GTATGTGCGAGGTGTTCCGGCCTTCGGGAATCGTGAATTCGTTGATGTGCTCGTCATAGTATGTCCGGGCCACATCGTCCGTGATCTCTGCCTGGGCGGCATCAACCTTCTCTTTCACCACCTTGTTCTTGAACAGATCCAGCCGCAGATTGTTCTCCAGATCCTCGATGGACAGGTTGGCCGCCGCCAGCAGCATCACCAGCGAATGTCCTTCCCCCAGCCCCTTTTCGAGATCCTTCTTCCCTTGCTCCAGCTCTTCCTGCGAAATCAGCACGCCCGAACGCTCCATCTCCGCCTTGACCAGCTGGCGCACCACCAGATTGTCCACCGCCTGCGACAGAATCCGCGCCTGAATCTGGGAAATCTGTTCTGCGGGGGTGTCCTGCGGCACATGCGAAAACAGCCGGCTGGCCTCGCGCTGGATCTGTCCGTGCGTAATGCCCGCCTGATCCACCCACACCGCCACCTCGTCCGACTTCATCCCGCCGGGAGTGACGACCTGCGCCTCCTTTTTTCCGCATCCGGCCGCCAACCCCAGCGCCAGCGCCAACATGCCCGTCCATACCATCGTATGCTTCATGTCCCTGTTCCTTTCGACTTGCCTAACACCCGAAATCAGCGTGTCAACCAGACATTTTCCGCCCATCGCCCGGAATTGCAAGCCTCAAAAGCCCTGCCCAGGCACAGAGGCGCAGACAGCCCCCCCTATGCGGATTATGGTTGTTATAACAACCATAGTATGGTTGTTATAACAACCATAATCCCCCGGCCCAGGACAGAGGACGTGTTTCCCGGCAGCCGGGACAGGGGTTTCGAGGTTGGAGCGGGCAACGGGAATCGAACCCGTATAGCCAGCTTGGAAGGCTGGAGCTTTACCATTAAGCTATGCCCGCAGGAGAAGCGATTCGGGCGGCATTCTGAAGGCTCCCGGCGGACGGGTCAAGTCTGACTTCCTTTTCTGACTTCCTTTTCCGGCCTGTCCATCTCAGGCGATTGACCACAGGCCCGACCGGATGGCCGTTTGCGGCCTGTCCCTTGCCTCCCCCGCCATTCTGCGCCGGGCCGATTGCATTCCCCCGCCTCTTCTGACAGGATGACGCGGTCGAGGCGTCCCTGGGCCTGTCCGCCCCCGCGGCGGACGGATCCGGCCTGAACGGCGATTTGGCTGCCGTTCCGCAGGCGCCCCGGAAAGGAACATCGCCATGGCATTTCTGAACCAGCAGGAACTGGACGCAATGGGCTTCAAGCATCTGGGGCGCAACGTCAAAATCAGCGACAAAGCGTCCATCTACAACCCCGACCAAATCGAGATCGGCGATCACTCGCGCATTGACGACTTCTGCGTGATTTCCGGCAGGGTGACCATCGGGCGAAATGTCCACATCGCCGTCTTCTGCAACGTGGCGGGCGGGGAACCGGGCATCACGTTCGGGGATTTCTCCGGGCTGGCCTACGGGTGCCATGTATTCACCCAAAGCGACGATTACGGGGGTGACACCCTGACCAATCCGACGGTGCCGGATGCCTACAAGCGGGAAATCAAGCGGGCGGTCGTCATCGGACGCCATGTCATTGTGGGAACCAACTCCCTGGTGTTTCCCGGGGTTGTGCTCGCGGAAGGAACATCCGTCGGAGCGCACTCCATGATCACCAAATCCACGGAAGAATGGTCGGTGTATTTCGGCAATCCCGCCAAGCGCCTCAAGTCGCGTAAAAAAGGACTGCTGGCCCTGGAAGCCGACTATCTGGCCGCCGAACGGAACCGGGCGGATTCCGGCGAACCGGCTTGATCCGCCGGGGCATAACCGGCGACGGCGTGCGCCGGCGGACATGAGCCGGCCGGGCGGCGGTGCAGGCACAGCAGGGCGACGGCGGCATTCCCTCCCGCCATCAGAAGAAACGTGGAACCGGCGCCCAGAACCGGCAGCGCCCAGAGACTGACCAGCAGCGCGCCCGCGCAGGATCCCGCGAGATCCACGGCATAGATGGTCCCGGTCCGTCCGGACGGATTCCCCGCCAGGTGGATTCGGGCCGCCACCGGAAACTCGAAGCCGCCGAGAAAGCCGATCACGCCGGCCAGCACCGCAAAGACGACATTCCATTCCGCCGAGGGCCCGGACACGGCCGAGGCGATCCAGTGCAGGGCCCCTGCCAGAACCGCGGCATAGACCGCCATGCCGCCGTGAAGAATCGCCAGCGCTGCCGGACCCGACTTTGCCAGATGCCGGACACCCGTTGCGGCACCCGCTGCCATCCCCAGCATCAGCGCCGCCAGCAGAAGGGCCAACCGGTAGTGCAGATGGCCGCAGAGGGACTGATAGGACAGCAGCAGGATCAGCTCGCTTCCCATCAGCGTAAAGCTGCCGGCCCCCTTGGCCCAGGCGGCGGTCTGTCGAATGCCTCCCCTGGACACCGCCCCGCCCATGCCCAGCACAGCCAGGACAATCCCCGCCAGTCCCCACGTCCAGCCGGCACCGCCCAGCCGCCGCATGACGGCGGCGGCCCGGGGATGAAACGAGCGCAGCCAATAGACCAGATTGTACCGGCAGGCAACGGGGCGGAAATCGCGGTTGATCCGCGCGGTGGCATTGGCTTCGAAGGCCTCCCGGACCTGGCGGATGCGGTCCGTCCCCAGCCGCTCCGCGATGGCCGCCGGAAACACGAAATCCGTTCTCAATTCCCTTGCGGCGTAGCGGTCCGCCAGTTCCTCCGCCTCAGGCGGCCGATGCCGGCCGTCCGACGCCAGGTACAGCAGTTCATAGCCCGGCAGCAGGCGGACCGACCCGTACTCGGCCTGCAGCGTGCGGAAGATCGAAGCACCCAGTTCCTCCAGCTCCGGGCCCAGGTAATCCGGCGAGAAGGCCAGTTGAACCGCCAGCACGCCGCCCGGAGCCAGCCTGCGGCGGACATCCCGGTAGAATTCCTGCGTGAAGAAGCGATTGACGAGCAGGGTGCCGGGATTGGGCAGATTGATGATCACGACATCATAGGCGTCTCTGTCGGGCTCGTCCGTCCGGCGGCGGATATGATGCCGACCGTCGTCAAACACGATGCGCACCCGCGGATCCTCCAGCGCGGCGCGGGACAACGGCCCGGCGCGGGTCCGCGCCAGGTCAATCAGCTCCGGATCGAGTTCCACGTAATCCACCCGATCCGG
Organism: uncultured Verrucomicrobiota bacterium; assembly: GCA_964535205.1. Taxonomy (GTDB): domain Bacteria; phylum Verrucomicrobiota; class Kiritimatiellia; order CAIQIC01; family Lenti-01; genus JAAZFE01. The sequence goes on along the minus strand of CAZHSS010000056.1, from coordinate 5,391 downwards.
CGCATGCTTCAGCAACTCGCTCAGGGCTCCGTTGAATCCGTTTCCGATCAGCAGCACCCGCCTCGGCCGCGGATGCCACAGCATGGGATAGTGCACCAGGATTTCGCCGGCCATCTGTTCTTCCCCGGTGCCCAGCAGCAGCCCGTTGCCGTGAAAATGGATTTGAGGCCCGATGGCGGTCACGGCCCAATTTCCATGGATCGACTGACGCGATTCCAGCAACTGCTGTTCCGGGTAGCGCCAGGCGGCCGTCGCCTGCCCCGCCCGTCCGCTGAACGCCGCCAGCGCCGCGGAGCCGCACAGCAGGGTGGCCAGGCCGGCGCGCGCCAAACGCGATGGCTCTTTCCCGGCCGCCAGCAACCCCCAGGCGGTCCCGGCATGGAGGCCTCCCAGCAGGCCGGCCACCAGGAATTCCTCCCGGCCCGCCCCGAAGAAATTGAACAGCAGGCCGCCGGCCACAAACCCGGCGGTTTCCCATCCATAGGCCTTGCCCTGGATCCACCCCGCCGGGGCGGAAGGCGATGCCCGCCGCCAGATCGTCACGCCCGCCACGAATTGCCCGCCCAGCAGCAGGCACAGCGGCGCCAGAGCCAGAAAGGCGAACCCCAGGGCCGCGGGCAGGTTCGGCATCGCTCCGGCGACGGGCGTCACCCAGATCCGTGCGGAGCGAATGCCTGCCAGCACCGCCGGCAGCGCGACGGCGGCCGCCGCATGACAAATCGCCAGCGGCCGGGTCCCGGGCGGCATCCGCCCGTCTCGCCGCCCGGTCATCCAGGCTCCCGCCGCCACCCAGAACAGCCACGCAAACAGCGCCCACCCCATGAAGAATTCATTGCCGTAAAACACATACAGCAGTTCCCGCACCGCCAGCACCTGCGCCACAAGCGATGCCCCCCCCAGCACCACAAACGATCCTGCCAGTGCCTTGTTCACGCCTCTATTCCCGCCAGGCCGGTTTCCGCCGCGAACATGCCGGACATTGCGAATCACAACGCCCGCAGAATAATCTCGGCCACTTCGTCCATTGCCAAATCCACGGGATTGGCTTTGGTGCTGGACGCCGCCAGAGCCTTCTCCGCCAGTTCCGGCACATGCGGCGACCGGATCCCATACGATCCCAGCGAAGGAATCCGCAGCGCCGCCGACAATTCCCGCAGCCAGGCTTCGCCCTCCTCGGATCCGGCGACTTCCCGCCCGGTCAGGATCCGCGCCACCTCGTCCATACGCGACAGGACCGGACTGTCCGGCTGGCGTTCCCGCAACGCCCGCCGGTTCACGGCCAGGGCATGGGGCAGCAAGGCCGCGCACAGCGCGCCGTGCGGAGCCGGAAACCGTCCGCCCGCCGGCCCGGCGATCCCGTGCACGATGCCCAGTCCCGCATTCGCCAGGGCCAGCCCTCCCAGCAGGCTGGCCAGCGCCATGTCCGTGCGCGCCGCCGCATCCCGGCCGTTTGCGCAGGCCCGGGCCAGACTGCGCGCCGCACGCGCTATGCCGTCGCGGCACAAACTGTCCACGATGGGATTCGACCGGCGGCAGAGATACGGCTCGATCAGCTGCGTCAGCGCATCCAACCCCGTGGCGGCCGTCGCGGCGGGCGGCAGCCCATAGGTCAGTTCCGGATCCACGAGCGCCACGCGCGGGAGCATGGTTGCGCTCCGCAGGCTGGCTTTCACCCCGTGCTCCGGCGAGGCCAGCACGGCATTGCGGGTCGCCTCCGATCCCGTCCCCGACGTGGTGGGCATCGCCAGCACCGGCAGAGAGGACTTCTCCAGCGGACGGCCCCGGCCGATCACTTCCAGGTAATCCAGGGGGTCGCCGCCGTTGGCCGCCAGCACGCCGACGGCTTTTGCCGCATCCATGGCGCTGCCGCCGCCGATCCCGATCACGATGTCCGCCCCGGTCTCCAGCGCCCGCGCCGTTCCTGCGCGGGCCGTTTCCAACGTCGGTTCCCCCGGTACGGAAAACACGCGGAATTCGACGCCTTCCGAGGACAGCTCCTCCAGAAGAAAGGCCGACCGTTCGGCATGCCGCCCTGTCACCACCAGGGCCCGGCGGCCGAGTTCCCGTGCCAGTGGACCGGCCTGCCGGCGCACCCCCGGGCCGAACACGATGCGGCCGGGAGCGGCAAATTCAATGGGGCGGTTCAATCCGCGCGCTCCTACCACTCCGCATCCGGCGGATCCAGATTGCGGTATTTCACGCTCGACCGCGGTTCCGCCATCATCTCCGCCACCGTGTCGCGCCATTTCTGATAGTGAGTGGTTTCCTTGTGGGCCGCCGGCGCCTCGGGAGTGCGATAGCACTCCACCAGCACAAACCGCGCCGGATCGTCCGCCTGCTGCACGACGTCAAACCGGCCGATGCCCGGCTCCCGGCGGCTCGCCCGCGCGTTCAAAATGGTCGCCGTTCGAAAGGCCTCGACGGCACCCGGTTTGACATGAACATGGACATGAACAACCAGCATGAGTCACCTCCTCAGGACAGTGGCCAGCATAGCCAACCCGATCCGCCGGGTCAATTCCCGGTGCGCCCGCTCTTGTTGTTTCTGTTTCCGCGGGACGCGGGGGCGGACCTGGGGCGGGGCGCGCCGCGGAGGAATCAGCGACGGCGGGGGCCGCCGCGCGATCCGCCGCGGCGGGGGGGACGGGGACCGCCCCGACCACCAAACCCGTTTTCGCGCGGGGGACGGCGCTTGCGCGGCAGCATCGGCTTGGGCAGCGGCGTCAGCCACTCCTCCGGCGGAGTCACGCACTTCAGCGGCTGCTTCATGTATTCCTCGACGGCGGGGATGTAGTAGCTGTCAATTTCGTCAGCGAACGTGATGGACGTCCCCTTTTCCCCCACCCGCCCGGTGCGGCCGATGCGATGGACGTAGTCTTCCGCCTGCTCGGGGATGTTGAAGTTGATGATCAGATCAATGCCGTCGATGTGGAGGCCGCGGCCGGCCACGTCGGTCGCCACCAGGACCGGCACCCGCCCGCTGCGGAAGTTTTCCAGCACCTTGACGCGCTTGTGCTGCTCGACGGCGCCGGACAGCAGGGCCACGTCCAGGCCCTGGTGGCGCAGGTTTTCGCACAACCGTTCGGTGGAGTCGCGCCGGTTGCCGAAGATGATGACACGCTCCGGCTTCAGATCCTGCAGGAGATTGTACACGATGGTGAATTTCTGGTCTTCGGTCACGATATAGACCCGCTGGTCAATGGTGTCGGCGGCGACATGCTCGGGCTCGATGTCCACGGTGGCGGCGTCGCGCATCCACTGCGAGGCCAGGCGGGTCACGTCCGGGGTCAGCGTGGCGCTGAACAGCATGGTCTGGCGCCGGTGCTTGGGCGGGCAGCCGTACACGATGCGGCGCATGTCGGGAATGAACCCCATGTCCAGCATCCGGTCGGCTTCGTCAATCACCAGGAGTTCCACCTTGGAGAAATCGATGTCCTGCCGCTGGCGGAAATCCAGCAGGCGTCCCGGCGTGGCCACCACCACGTCCACGTGCTTGTCGCGCAGGATGGCGCGCTGCTCCTGCATGTCCATGCCCCCGTAGACCGCCAGGGTGCGCAGGCCGGTGTAGCGGCCCAGGGCTTCGGCGTCGCGGGCGATCTGCATGCACAGTTCCCGGGTCGGCGCCATGATCAGCGCGCGCGGATAGCCCTTGCGGCGGTCGGGTTCGGCGGGGTGGGCCAGCAGATGCTTGAAAATGGCCAGCAGGAAGGCCGCGGTCTTGCCGGTGCCGGTCTGGGCCCGCCCGCAGACATCCGTGCCGTCCAGCGCCAGCGGCAGGGATTTGGCCTGGATCGGGGTGCAGTAGCGGAAATCGAGGTCGCACAGCGCATGCCAGAGCACCTCGGGAAGGTCCAGATCCAGGAACCGGGTTTTGCCGTCGGCGGCGGGCACCTGATAGTCCGACGGATCCCACGGGGCGGCGGAAACCGCCGGCTCCCGGGGCGGCGCGCCGTGATGCCGCCGGGGCTGGGGCGGCGGTGCATGCGGCTTGCGCTTCTTGCGGGGGCCGCCCCGCACGGCCTGCGGATCGTTGGCCCGCGGGTTTTTCTTTTCGGCCCGGGGGGCCGCCCCGGCCTTGTCCGGATGCGGCTTGCGAGCCTTGGGCACCGTGGGCGGCACCGCCGGCGCATGCTTGCTTTTCCGGCCGTTGAACAGGGTTTTGACGCGTTGAATGAAACTCATGGCCGGGGACCCTATCACGTTCCGGCGGCACTGGGCGATCCAAAAAAAATCCCCGCCGGACCGGTGGGGCGAATCTCCTGACCTTATCGGAATAAGGTGGGAACCTGTCGCCTGCTTTCCGGGGCTTCCGGTCGAACGGACATGCCGTCCACAGACGAACACCAGCTCCCGTTTTGCATGGTGTTGGGTAGGAGAACTAAGCCCCTGCCGTGTCAGGCAGGGAAGAAATCGTTTGGCTTCACCTTCAAAGAACCGTGCTCTCTTTCGTCATTCTGAATATACCGCGATCGGCCACGCTTGGCAAGCCCGACGATCGCCCGGAAACGCCGGAAAACCGCCCGGCAGGCATCCCCCGCCCCCCGCCCGCCGCAACCCGCTCAGGCGGAAGGATGCCGCGCTTTCAGCGCCCGGCCGGCCATGTCCGCCAGCACCACCACGGCCAGCAAAAACAGCACGGCGCTCAGTCCGCCCAGCAGCCGGCTGCCGTCCAGTTTCAGGTTGCGCCAGATGATCTGCGCCAGCGCCAGCAGGGTCGTGGCGAACATGAACAGCATCGGCCAGAAGACGAATCCCGCACGCTTGCCCTGGCGGCGGAGCCAGCCGTAAACCATCAGCAGCGCCATCGCGCCCATGAGCTGGTTGGTGGCGCCGAATGACGGCCAGATGGCCTTCCAGGCCGGAACGGATTCCCCGCCGGGCCCCGGGATCTGCTGAAACGCCACGAAGGCCGGCAACGCCAGCACCAGCACCGTCACCAGCACGCGCTGTCCCGCGGTCCGCGCCTGGATCCCCGTGATCTCCTGCGCCAGCAGCCGGCTCAGCCGCGTGCAGGTGTCCAGCGTCGTCAGCAGAAACGTGCTGACCGCCAGCATGGTGAACGAGGCGATCCAGCCCTCTCCCAGGCCCAGGGGCTCGAAAAACCGTTCCAGGCCCGCGGCAAACACCATGGGCGGCGCGCCGGTCGGCCGGTCTTTCAGCGTCATGACGGTCGCCAGCGCCAGCACCGCCAGCACGGCTTCCACCAGCATCGCGCCCAGCCCCACCCGCTTGGCCGAACTTTCCTTGTCCAGCTGCTTGGCCGTGGTGCCGGCCGCCATCACCGCATGGAATCCGCTGACGGCGCCGCACGCCACCATCACGCACAGCGCCGGATAGATGAAGCCGTCCTGCGGGGTGGACCACGCCGCAAAGGCCGGCCAGGCGATCCCC
>CAZHSS010000055.1:0-8704 GCA_964535205.1 uncultured Verrucomicrobiota bacterium | reverse complement strand
GATGCGCCGCAACTGGACGAGGCCGGTCCTGTTTCGGCGCATCCTTTGCGCCGTTTCGCACTCACCACGCTTTGGCAAAAAGGCTTTCAAGACACGATTCTCCTGCGCCGGGGGCAATTAGAACGGATGCGGAACTACATCCTGGACAATCCGCGGCGGCTGGCCATGCGGCGAGCGCATCCCGACCTGTTCACGCAGGTGGCGCAATTGACGCATGGGTGCGCCGGCATCGGCAACCGGTTTCTGCTGGAGCGCCCGGTGCGGCGGCATGTCCAGGTGTCGCGCTCCATTTTGCCGGAAGCACTGGCGGATAAACAGGCCGAGCTTCTCTATGCGGCCGCGCACGGCGCGGTGCTGGTGTCGCCGTGCATCAGTCCGGGTGAAAAGCAGATTGCCCGGGCGGCGTTGGAGGCAGATCTTCCGCTGATCGTGCTGCTGGAAAACGGATTCGCGCCATACTACAAGCCCGCCGGCAAGCAGTTCGAGGCCTGCGCCGCCGGGCGGCTTCTAATGCTGGCCCCATGGCCGCATCATGACGACAAAAGAACGATCACCCGCGAGCAATGTCTTGTGCTGAACCGGCTGGCGCAGGAGATTTGTGACTAGTCAGCGCCGTGCGGCCGCAGAGAGCGCATCGATGCTGTCCTGAAGCAGGCCGAAGACGCGGAGGGCGTCGGACCACGCGATGCGTTCGGGAGGCTGGCGGGTTTCGCAGGCGGCAACGAAGCGCCGCATGACTTCGCCGACTCCGAAATCGAGGCGGCCGGCCAGATGGCGGGCGCCGGAGCCGAGGAAGCCGGCCCAGGTTCCCGCGGTGGCGAAGGCCAGGGTCCGGAAGTGATCGGCGGCGCGGTGTTCGCGGTCGTCGGGAAGGCGCAGCAGGATGTCGCGGAACATGTCGTTGACGAGAAGCCCTTTCGTTCCGACAAGCGTGGCGTGCCACTCGCAGACGGGGGATTCGAAGTTGAGGGAAAACTCCACGGGCACGGCGCCGCCTTCGAGGCGGATGGAGGCCAGGGCGGGGGTGGCGTTGCCTTTGGGGGAAGGAAACACTTCGGCGTTGCGGACGCGCAGGCCGGAAACCAGGCTGTCGCTTTGATAGAGAAAGTGGGAGAGCTCGTCGTAGAGCAGCCCGAAGGGAAGATTCTCGTACCAGTCGGGCAGGTGACGGCGGGGGCTGTTGAGCAGGCGGATCTGGATGGCGGAAAGCCGGCCGATCGCCCCGTCGGCCAGCAGGCGGCGGGCGCGGATGGATGACCGGCTGAAGAGGGTGTTGTGCATCACGCAGGCCATGACGCCCCTGGCTTGCACGCGGCGGTCGAGGTCCTGTGCTTCCTCGCGGGTCAGGGCGAGCGGTTTTTCAATCAGGACATCCTTGCCAAGATCGAGGCAGGCGGCCATCCAGGCGTGGTGATGGCGGGGCGGGGGGCTGATGCAGACGGCGGAGGCTTCCGCGAGCCAGGGAATGTCTCCGGCGGAAGACGCCGTGGAGACATGGGGAATGCCGAATTTGGCGGCGACGGCGCGCGCGCGGGATTCGTCGGGATCGACAATGCCGACCACCTCGGCGTGGCGCAGGCGGCGGAGGGCGGGCAGGTGGCGGGCTTCGCAGACCCACCCGGCGCCGATCATGGCGATTTTCACGGTCATGAGGTCAGCCGACGAGTTTGACCTTGGCGGGGTCGAGCCTGCCGTTTCGGAGGAACCACTCGATTTCGTCGCGCAGGGCGTCCTTGAGCGGCCGCGGGGCGTAGCCGAGCTGATCCCTGGCCTTCTGGTTGGAGTAGTAGAGATTGCACCAGGCGCGTTTGGCCGTGGAGACGCGGATGAAGGGATCCCGGCCGGTGAGGTGGAAGAGCGCCTGGCAGGCGTAGGCGAGGGGGAATACGGCGAGCAGGGGCAGCTTGAGCCGGGGCGGGGGCACGCCGGTCAGCTCGCGCAGCAGGGCGAAATACTCGGACAGCAGGAGATTGTCGTCGCCGCAGAGCAGATAGCGCTGGCCGGGTTCGCCTTTTTCCAGGGCGAGCAGATGGCCGGCGGCGACGGAGCGGACATCCACGTAATTGTGGCGGGTGTCGAAGTAGCCGGGGAGGGCGCGGTTGAGGTAATCGAGGATCAGCTTGCCGGTGTAGGTGGGTTTGGCGTCGCCGGGGCCGACGGCGGCGGCGGGCTGCGCGATCAGGACGGGAATGTCTTCCTGCGCGAACAGTTCAAGGGCGGTTTTTTCGCCGAGGTATTTGGAGCGTTCGTAGTCGGTGGAGGCGTTCCAGAGGTTGAAGGGGGTGTCTTCGTCGTTCAGTTTGCCGCGCCCGGCGCAGCCGAGCGCGGCGGTGCTGCCGGTGTGGACGATGCGCCGGACGCCGGCGTTCTTTGCGGCGCGCAGGATGAGCTTCGTGCCTTCGACATTGCTGGTGAAAATGTTCTCGCGCTGGGCGGACGAAGGGGTGTTGACGCCGGCGACGTGCAGCAGGGCGTCGGCGCCTTCCAGAAAGGGGGCCAGGTCGGTCTTGTTGCGGACATCGCCGCGGAACACCTGCGCGCCGAGATCGCGCAGCTCGGGGCGGAGGTCGCGGCGCAGCAGCAGGCGGAGCGCATATCCCTTGTCGGCGGCCTGGAGGGCGACGTGGGAGCCGATGAACCCGTTGGCACCGGTGATGCACAGAGTTTTCATGGCTTGAATATGGCCGGGGAATGCCCTTAACTCAAGTCTCATTCAAGGGTGGAATCAACCGCAATGAAGCAATCCTGGAGAATCTGGACGGGGCTGGCGCTGGTGCTCGTGCTGGCCGGCGCCGTGCGCTTTCATGACTTGTCGCGGTCGGCAGTGCGCAGCGACGAGATCAATTTCCTGAACTACGTGGCGATGGATCAGTCGCTGACGGCGCTGTGGAAGAATCCGCCCTGGTTCAACCAGGTCCCGCTGGCGGATTCGGTGCCGATTCTCTGGGCGCGCCTGACGGGGCAGGCCGCCGGCGAAGCGGTGATCCGCCAGCCGTTCGCGCTGCTGGGGTGGCTGACGGCGGCCTTCTGCACGGCGTGGATGATGCGGAGACGGGGCCCGGGCGCGGGGCTGCTGCTGGGGGTGTGGATGGCGCTGCTGCCGTACCATGTCTATCACAGCCGCGAGGCCTATTATTATGTCCTCGTGATGGCGTTTGCCGCCGGCATGACCCTGCGGGGGGCGGATTTCATGGTGCGGCTGCGGGCGGGGGAGGAGCTGAAAGCCCGGCAGTATGCGGAGTGGGCGGCGTGGACCCTCCTGGCGTGTCTGAGTCACATGTCGGCCTGGGTGGTGGCGGCCGTGGCGTGGCTGCTGCTGGGCACGGCGGGCTGGCGGGGACTGGCGGGCGTTGCGTGCCGCCGCCATGCCGTCGCGATGGGGCTGGTGACGGCGGCGCTGGGCGCGGGCATGATCCGCTGGGTGTTGCGGGCGCTGCATGAAATGCGCCGGGCGGCCGCGGATCCGTCGGCCCACATCGGGTCGGCTTTCGATTGGGTGGGACCGCGGGTGCTGCCGTTTTTCGCGGGAGGGGCGAACGGGGCGGGACTGGCCGTTCTGGCTGCCGTTGCCGCCGCGTTCGCCTGGCTGCTTTGGCGGCGGCGGAGCCGGTTGTTCCGGGAGGATCCCCTGCATGGCGCGCTGGCCGCGCTGGCGTTTTTCGGCCTGGCGGGATCCTATGCCTACATCTTTGCGGCGGGCGGGGGCGACAAGGCCAAGCTGACGTATTTTGCGGCCAATCTGCCGGTTTTCCTGGCCTGGGCCGCGCTGACACTCCACCGGGCGTTTGGAGAAGCGGGTGAACGGCGGGGGCTGGCGCTGGATACCGCGGCGGCGGGAGTGCTGGCGGCGGTGCTGGCGGTGCCGGCCTGGCAGGTGGCGCGGCTGGGCGGAAAATCCACCGACTACCGGGCGTTGCGCACATGGCTGGACGCGCATCTGTCGCCCGGCGACGTCGCGATCGTGGACCGCTGGTATGAGCCGTGGAACGAGATGCGGATCTATGCACCGTCCAATGTCTTCGTGACCTTCACCGTGCCGGACGAACCCTATGAGAATTATGTGGGCCATGACTGGCGGGGCGTCACCCGCGGCGTCATCGAAGGCAACGGCGCCCAGGCGTTCATCCGGCTGACCCGCAACCATGAACAGCGCATGGGATTGTGGACCTGGCCGGAAACCTGGTTCCGGCACCGTGCGGTGGTGACGAATACGGCTGGTGCCTGGCTGCGGGACACGGGATTCGCCCCGATGGAGGAATTCTACACCGAGCGAAACCGGGTGGAGACGGAAATCTTTTACGACACGCGCGAGGACATCGCCGACAAGGCCCGGGGCGCGGGGCGGGAGGCCATCGGGTTTTTCGGCCGCGGATGGGGGCTGTATAAACCCTGGCAGCAGGGGGATTTTGCGGACTACCGCGTATTGCAGGATGAGGCGGAGATGGAGGTGTGGAACCTGGGGGCCTCAACGGTCCGGGTCCGGGCGGAGGTGACGGCAGCCGCCATGGGCGGCGCCCAGACGGTGCAGGCGGGCGAAGGCCCGCCCCGGACGTTCCCGGCGGGACAACTGACCACCCGGACCTTCGAGCTGGACCTGACGCCGGGCGCCCAGACCGTGTCGTGTCGCCGCCGCGGCCCCGACGGCGCGGTGCTGGTACGGGAGATCCGTTTCCGGCCTGCGCCGTAGATCGGGGGTCTTTTTGATTGCACGGGCGGGGGCGGGCCGGTATCGTACCGCCATTCTTGGAATAGGGAGTTGTGCACATGACAAAGACAGTGAAATGCATGTTGGCGGCCGTGCTGGCCTTGGCGTTTGCGGCGGGCGTCTCGGGGGCGGCGGATGATGATTTGTTCAAGCGCGCCCCGCTGTTCGGGTCCGTGGGCCTGAACTGGCTTCAGCTCGAAGGCGACGTGGAGGCGGAATCGGGCCTGGGGATTCACGGCAAGCTGGGCTACAGCCTCAATTCCTGGTGGGATGTCGAGGGCGGTTTGTACTTCATGCCGGCGCTGGGCGCGGCGGAAATGGAAAATCCGTCGGATGAACTCGACGGCGACACCACGGCGGTGCGGCTGAGCCTGGATGTGCTGCTGCACCTGCGGAATCAGGCCAATCGCCGGATCGATCCGTTCCTGAAGGACGGCGCGCTGTCGGGCGTGGCAAAACCCAGCTCGGCGTCTCGGCGGGCGGCGGCCTGTTTTACCATTTCAACGACTCCTGGGCGCTGCGCACCGATGCGGCCATCGGGGTACAGGGAAAGAATTCCGAAGTGGTCGGCCTGTTCGAGGTGGGCCTGAGCTACCGGTTCGGCGCCGAGAAGTACGTGGCGCCGGAATTCCTGGTCGGCGCGGGCGCGGGCGACGTGGACAGCGACGGCGACGGCCTGTTCGACAAGGACGAGGCGGCGCTGGGCACCGATCCGTACAACCCGGACACCGACGGCGACGGCCTGTCGGACGGCGATGAAGTGTTCAAGTTCAAGACCGATCCGCTGAATCCCGACAGCGATTTCGACGGGTTGTCGGACGGCGCGGAAGTCCTGGTGCACAACACCGACCCGCTGAATCCGGACACGGATGCCGGCGGGGTGACCGACGGCCATGAAGTGATCGAAGACGGCACGGATCCGCTGGATCCCGCCGACGATTTGCAGAAGTACACCCTGCTGATCGAGTTCGACTACGACAAGTCCTTCATCCGCCCGCAGTACTTCGAGGATCTGGAGCCGGTGGTCAAGGTGCTCAGGCGCGATCCGCAGGCCACGGTGCGGGTGGAAGGCCATGCCGACAAGCGGGCGCGGTCGTCGCGGACCTACAATCAGAAGCTCAGCGAGCGCCGCGCCAAGGCCGTGGCGGACTATCTCATCGAAAAGAGCGGCATTGCCGCAGACCAGATGACGTCGGTGGGCTACGGCTTTGACCGCCCGGTGGCCCCGAACGACACGGAAGAGAACATGCAGCGCAACCGCCGGACCGATATCTACATCAAGAAGGGCGGCGAATAGCCGGCTTTCATGCAGGAAGCGGCTCTCTCCCTGCCCTCCAGCGCCACGACCGTGGAACTGGAGGGCAAACTCATTCACATCGTGGGCACTGCCCATGTCTCCGCGCAAAGCGTGCAGGACGTGCGCGACGCCGTGGCGGCGGTCCGGCCGGACACCATTGCGATCGAGCTGTGCGAACCCCGCTACCAGGGAATGGTGAAGAAATCCGCCTGGCGCGAAACCAATCTGTTCCAAGTGGTGAAGGAGGGGAAGGCGACGTTCCTGCTGGCGCAGCTGGCCATGCAGTCGTTCTACCGGCGGCTGGGCAAGCAACTCGAGGTGGAACCCGGGGCGGAAATGATGGCGGGGGCGGCCTGCGCCGAGGAGACCGGCGCGCGCCTGGAACTGATCGACCGCCGGATTGACATCACCCTGAAGCGCGTTTGGCGGCATCTGGGCTTCTGGCAGCGGATCAAGCTGTTCGGCACGATGGCCGGCGCGCTGTTTGCGGCGGAGGAGATCGGCGGCGAGGACATCGAGGCGCTGAAGCAGCAGGATCAGCTCGAGGCGATGATGGGGGAAATGGGCAAGGCCTTTCCGGAAATCAAGAAGCGGCTGATTGACGAGCGCGACGTGTATCTGGCGCAGAAGCTGCGCTCGGCGCCGGGCCGGCGGATCGTGGCGGTGGTGGGGGCGGGGCACGTGCCGGGCATGCTGAAGGCGATCCGGGAAGAAGTCCCCCTGGCGGAACTGGAAACCCTCCCGCCGCCGTCGCGCTGGTCCAAAATCTGGCCGTGGCTGATTCCGGCGGCGGTGGTGGCGCTGATTGCGTGGGGCTTCTGGCGGGGGGGCATGGAGCGGGGTGTGGATTCCATTGCGATCTGGATCGGGGTGAACGGGGTGCTGTCCGCCCTGGGCGCGGCGCTGGTGCTGGCCCATCCGCTGGCGGTTCTGGCGGCCTTTGTCGCGGCGCCCATCACCAGCCTGAATCCAACCATTGCGGCCGGCTGGGTGGCGGGACTGGTGCAGGCGTGGGCCCGCCCGCCTTCCGTGGGGGATTTCGAAGCGCTTCCCGAAGCAATGGAAACCCTCAAAGGCTTCTTCCTGAATCCGGTGGTGCGCATTCTGCTCGTGGTGGTGTTCGCCAACCTCGGCAGCAGCATCGGCACGTTCGTCGCCATCCCCTGGATCGCCTCGCGCTGAACCGGCGCCCGGCCCGGGTTGGCTTGCGTCCCGGAATGTCCTCGCCGACTCATCCAATGGCCGTCGCGACGGTCGTATAGTTATTGCAATATGTATACATATTGCAATAACTATACCGGGCCAGCAAGGCGGAGCTTCAGGCCGGGGAGGGGCCGTCCGGACCCGCCGGATCCGGGGTGCGGGTCAGGCAAAGAAGTCGCGAAGCCGGGGCGGGCGGGGCAGGGCGCGGAGGGCGCGGATGATGCCGTGGTCGGCCTTGGAGAACGGATACTCATCGAACTGCCCGGGGGTGACCCAGGCATGGCCGGCGCACTCGATGTGGCGGGGACGGCCCTTGCGGATCCGGGCGAAGTGGGCATGCAGGTCGATCGTGAAATGCGAATAGGCATGGGGGACGGTGACGAGGTGGGGGCCGACTTCGATCTCGATGCCCATTTCCTCGCGCAGTTCGCGGGCGATGCACTGGGGCATGGTTTCGCCTTCGGCGCGCTTGCCGCCGGGAAATTCCCACAGGCCGGCCAGCATCCCTTTTTCGGGGCAGCGCTGGGCGATCAGGATCTGGTTTTTCGGGTTGAGGATGACGGCGGCGCCGACGATTTTGTGGGGCACTTTCATTTTCTTCTTCCTTTTGGGAAAGGCTTCGGGGGCGGCGGTTGACCGGGCACGGCAGACGGTGCGCAGGGGGCAGGCCGGGCAGGCCGGATTGCGCGGGGTGCAGACGAGGGCGCCCAGTTCCATCCAGGCCTCGTTGGCGGCGGCGGCCGCGCTTGCCGGCAGGAGGTCATCGGCCAGTTTCTGGAGTTTACGGCGGGTGGCGGGCAGCGTGATGTCGTCGGTCAGGGCCCGCAGCCGCGACAGGACGCGGATGACGTTGCCGTCGAGGACGGCGAGGGGTTTTCCAAATGCGAACGAAGCGATGGCCGCGGTGGTGTAGGGTCCGAGGCCGGGGAGCGCCGCCAGCGCGTCGGGATCGGAGGGGAGTTGACCGCCATGCTCGCGGACGAGGCGCTTTGCCATCTTGTGAATCTGGCGCGCGCGGGTGTAGTAGCCGAGGCCTTCCCACAGTTTCAGCACATCCTGGAGGGGGGCGTCGGCGAGTGCGGCGGGGTTCGGAAACCGTTTCAGGAACCGCCGGAAGTAGGGGATGACGGTATCCACGCGGGTCTGCTGGAGCATGATTTCGGAGATCCACACGGCGTAGGGATCGCGCGGTTCGGCGCGCCAGGGCAAATCGCGGGCATTTCGCGCGAACCACGGCAGAAGGCGCCGGCGGACGGCGGTGCGCAGCGGTTTCAGGTCGGATGGGGCGAAGGCGGACATGGGGACAGAGAATACCTGCGCCCCGTCTGGACGGCAAGGTTGCTGGGGGGGGCGCAACTGCGATTAGGTGTACGTCCCAGTCCGCTCGGGATGCCGGCCGGACAGCCTGTTGCCTTTTGGCACACGGCTCCTGTCGCGTGCGGGTGGCAGGAGTCGCGCGGGACGGGAGCCCCGCGCTACGAGGGCCATCTCTGGCGATA
>CAZHSS010000054.1:670-8797 GCA_964535205.1 uncultured Verrucomicrobiota bacterium | reverse complement strand
AGGCGCTGGGATCGATGGATCCCCAAGGCGGGGAATAATGGGGTGCGCGGGGGAATCATGTCAGCGGCTTCCGGTGGCTGCCATGATCGTCCGGCAAGGGATGGGCAAGGGCCAGGGCAAAAAATAAACAAGTAAAACGCTTGAATCCCGCCGGGATTCCTATCTGGTTGCATGATCGCGGGATGCGCGTAATTCACTGGCATGACAACAAGTTAATTCATGATTAGATTTGGAAAAAGGGCTTGCAATCTCTCAGGGGGTGCAATAGAGTTCGCGCGAATTTGCACCCCGTGTCGGGGGGCAGGAAATCGAAAACAAACGGCTCCGGCCCGCCCCGGAGTTGAAGGAGTGAACATGAAGGAAGTGAAGAAATCATCCGTCCGGAAAGCGGCGCCGAAAGCCGCCGCGAAGAAACCGGTGACCCGCAAGGCCCCCGTCAAGAAGGCGGCCGCGCCGAAGAAGGCCGCCGCGGTCTCGTCGTCCAAGCCGGCCCCGACGCCGGAACAGCGCTACTGCATGATTCAGGAAGCCGCCTATTTCATCGCCGAACGGCATGGATTCAACGGCGACAGCGCCTATTTCTGGTCGCTGGCCGAGGCGGAGATCAACGACCGCCTGGGCTGATTCGGCCCTGCGCGTTTCGCGCGCCCGGCGCCGCAGGTTCTTCCTGCGGCGCTTTTTCATGGAATGGTCGTAAAATCCGCCGTCTCCACTCGTTTCAGGAAATCCCGGACCACGGCTAGAAAGAGAGCCGGCTGTTCCAGGTGATGCATGTGCGAGGCGTTTGGCAGGACCGCGAGTTCTCCCTTGGGCAGGGCATCGCGGAAGGACAGCAGGGTGTCCGGCGAGGCTTCGTCGTGTTCTCCGCCGGTCAGCAGGACGGGGATGCGGATCTCCGGCAGGCGGGGCGTCAGGTCGGCGTCTTTGAGGATGCCGGTGGTGGTGAACTCGCTGGGGCCCCACAGGGACAGGTAGACGGTCAGGTTCATCCGGGCCATGGCATCCAGGAGAAACCCGGGCCAGGGATCGAGGCGGCAGACGTGACGCCGGTAGTAGGCCGTCATGGCGGATTGGTAGTCCGGGCCATCGAAACGGCCGTCGGCCTCGGCGGCGGCAATGATGTCCTGGAGGCGGGGCGGCAGACGGTGGATGTGCCGTCGCTGGTCACGTTCCCAGAGGGGGGTGCTCAGCAGGGGGCCGCACAGGACCAGGCTGCGCACCCCGCCGGGCCGCCGTCGTAACAGGTATTCGGCAGCCAGCATCGCGCCCCAGGAATGGGCCAGCAGATGACACGTGGCCAGTGAAAGGGCATCGCACACCTGCGCCAGTTCGTCGACGTAGTTCTCGACGGAATATGCCGACGAATCTTCCGGACGGTCGGAACGTCCGCATCCGAGCTGGTCGTAGAAGAACACCGGCCGGTCGGCGGAAAGATCGGCGACGACGGGGGGAAGGCTGAGGAATCCCGGGCCGCCATGGACCACCAGAACGGGAATGCCGGGACGGTCCGGGCCGTGGCAGGACGTCCAGATTTGTCCGTGCGGAGTGGCGATAAAGCGGTCCGTGGTGTGATTCATGGATTCAGCATAGCTCTGCCGGCCCAGGCGGAACAACGACTTTTCCCGGGTTTTGCCGGGAATCTGCCCGAATGAACAAGACGTTCCGGAGGGATCGGGGCCTGACCGGTCCGATACAGACGGGACGGATTTACCATACCCCGTCGCTTCCGGGTTGTCGGCGAACTTCCTGGTCGCCCGGCATTTGAAATCCGCAGCGGGATGGGCTATTCTGGCCGCTGAAAAGGAAGGCGAGTCATGAACAGCGATCAATTGACGACGAAGGCCCAGGAAGCGCTGCGGGAGGCCCAGCGGCTCGCCGCGGAGCACCATCACGGCGAGGTGGATACGGCTCATCTCGTGCTGGCGCTGGTCCGGCAGGAAGGCGGCGTCGTGCCGTCGATTCTGGAGAAGATCGGGGTGAAATCCGCGCTGTTCGCGGATGTGCTGGAGCGGCAGCTGGCGTCGCGTCCGCAGGTGCAGGGCGAAGGGCTGCAGCGGGGGGTGTCGCGGGAACTGCAGACGACGCTGGAGGCGGCGGCAAAGCTGGCCACGCAGATGAAGGATGAATACATCAGCGCGGAGCACCTGTTCCTGGCGGCGCTGGGCCGCAAGCACGGCGAGGTGGCGCAGGCTGCCGGCGGGCTGGGCATTACGGTGGAGACCGTGCTGCAGGCCCTGCAGGCGGTGCGCGGCAGCCGGCGGGTGACGGATGAAGCGCCGGAGGACAAGTACGAGGCGCTGAAGAAGTACGGGCGGGACCTGACGGACGACGCGCGCAAGGGCAAGCTCGACCCGGTGATCGGGCGGGACGCGGAAATCCGCCGGGTGGTGCAGGTACTCTCGCGGCGGACGAAGAACAACCCGGTGCTGATCGGCGAGCCGGGGGTAGGCAAGACGGCGATCGCGGAAGGGCTGGCTCGGCGGATCGTGGCCGGCGACGTGCCGGAGGGGCTGAAAAACAAGCGGGTGGTGGCGCTGGACCTCGGCGCGATGCTGGCGGGGGCGAAATACCGCGGGGAATTCGAGGACCGGTTCAAGGCGTTCATCAAGGAGGTGGTGGACAGCGCGGGGGCGATTGTCCTGTTCATTGATGAACTGCACACGCTGGTGGGGGCGGGCAAGGCGGAAGGGGCGGTGGACGCTTCCAACATGATCAAGCCGGCGCTGGCGCGCGGCGAGCTGCGCTGCGTGGGGGCGACGACGCTGGACGAGTACCGCAAGTACATCGAAAAGGACCCGGCCCTGGCGCGGCGGTTCCAGCCGGTGCTGGTGGACGAACCCAGCGTGGAGGATACGGTGGCGATTTTGCGCGGGCTGAAGGAGCGCTACGAGGCCCACCACGGCGTGCGCATTCAGGACGGGGCCCTGGTCGAGGCCGCCAAGCTCTCCCACCGCTATATCTCCGACCGGTTCCTGCCGGACAAGGCAATCGACCTGGTGGACGAGGCGGCCAGCCGCCTGCGGATGGAGATCGACAGCATGCCGGTGGAGATCGACGAGCTGGAGCGACGGATCATGCAGCTCGAGATCGAGCGGGAGGCGCTGAAGAAGGAAAAAGACGCGGCGTCGAAGGAACGCCTCAAGGCGCTGGAAAAGGACCTGGCGGAGCATCGGGAGAAAAGCGCGGCGCTGAAAGCCCACTGGCAGCGCGAAAAAGAGATCATCGGGGCGATCCGCGGGGGCACCGCGGAGCTCGACGCGCTGCGCACGGAGCAGGAACAGGCGCAGCGCCGCGGGGAATACGAAAAGGCGGCGGAAATCCAGTACGGGAAGCTGCCGGAGGCGGAGAAGAAAATCCGGGCGGCCCAGGCGGCGCTGGCCGAGCTGCAGAAGACCCAGCGCATGCTGCAGGAAGAGGTCACGGCGGAGAACATCGCCGAGGTGGTGGCGGCGTGGACGCACATCCCGGTGAGCAAGCTGCTGGAGGGGGAAAAGGACAAGCTTCTGCGGATGGAAGAGCGCCTGCGCGAGCGGGTGGTGGGGCAGGACGAGGCCGTCGAAGCGGTCTCGCGCGCGGTGCGGCGGTCGCGGGCCGGCCTGCAGGATCCCAACCGGCCGATCGGGTCGTTCATTTTCCTGGGCCCGACGGGCGTGGGCAAGACGGAGCTGGCGCGGGCGCTGGCGGAGTTCCTGTTCGACGACGATCAGGCCATGGCGCGCATAGACATGAGCGAATACATGGAAAAGCACTCCGTCAGCCGGCTGATCGGCGCGCCGCCGGGCTACGTGGGCTACGAAGAGGGCGGCGCGCTGACGGAACACGTGCGGCGCAAGCCGTATTCCGTGGTGCTGTTCGATGAGATCGAAAAGGCGCATCCGGACGTGTTCAACGTGATGCTGCAGATTCTCGACGACGGGCGGCTGACGGATGGCCAGGGGCGCACGGTGGATTTCAAGAACACGGTGCTGATCCTGACGAGCAACCTCGGCAGCGCGGTGATCCAGGAGGCGATTGAAAAGCATCCAAACCTGGTGCGCGGCGACGCGGCCTACGACGACATGGAAAAACAGGTGCTGGCGGCGCTGCGGCTGAGCTTCCGTCCCGAATTCCTGAACCGCGTGGACGAGATCATCCTGTTCCGAAGCCTGGGCATCGAACAGCTGCGCCGGATCGTGCAGATCCAGATTTCCCGCGTGCGGGGCTTTCTGGCCGAGCGCAACATCCGGCTGGAGGTCACCGAGGCGGCGGCCGAAAAGCTGGCGGGCGAGGGCTACGATCCGGCCTTCGGCGCACGGCCTCTCAAGCGCGTGATCCAGCGGCTGGTGCTTGACGAACTCGCCACGAAAGTGCTGGCGGGGGAAATCCCCGACGGCGCCGCCGTGGAGGCGGATTTCGACCCCGACCGTCCGGACAAGATTGCGTTCAGCGTGAAGGGATAGGCGCGGGTGGCGGATAGGCGTGTGAAAGAATCGACATACGATCCGCAAATTCATCATCGCCGGTCCATTCGGCTGCAAGGGCACGATTATGCCGGGGGCGGGGTGTATTTCGTGACGATTTGCGCGCATCGGAATGCGGGCCCCATATTTGCCGATTCATCCGTGCGGGAAATGGTTGGCCGTGTTTGGGAGAGCATGCCGCAATCCCCCGTAGGGGCACCCCTCGTGGGTGCCCCTTCTTCCCTGGCCCAGGGCCGCCAAGGGCAGGGCACCCACGAGGGGTGCATGAAGAAGGGCACCCACGAGGGGTGCATGAAGAAGGGCACCCACAAGGGGTGCGAAGAGAAGGGCACCCACAAGGGGTGCCTGAAGAAGGGCACCCACGAGGGGTGCCCGTACGTGGTGATGGCGGATCATTTTCATGCGTTGGTGGCGCTGCAAAGGGGGGATGGGGCATTGGGGGATGTGATCGGCGCCTTCAAATCGTTGGTGGTGCATGAATACATTGCGGGTGTGAAGGCGGGTCGTTTCGCGCGATTTTCGGGCAAGATCTGGCATCGTAATTATTATGAGGCTGTCGTCCGCACGCCGGAAGCGGTGGAGAAGATTGCGGAATACATCCGGATGAATCCATGGCGGTGTGTCACCGAATTCGGCGAAGGTCTGCGCGGCATGGGAAACCCGGCCCTGTGGCATCAGCCCAAACTGGGGGTTCTGTGCAGCCGGAATTCGCCGCGCCCGGAAAGCCTGCCCGCCGCCGCCGTCTATATGGGGGGATTCCATTCGCCGATGGAGAAGGTTCTCTTTGGCCGGCTGCTGGAGCGAAAGAAGCCGCTGATCTGGTGTCCCGCCTGGGGGCTTGATCGCACCGCATATGCACCGGGGGTGCGCGAAGCACTCGAGCAGAACCGGTTGCTTATTCTTGAAATGCGCAACCGCGATGGCGATCTCGCCGCCGCCGAAGCCCGCAACCGGTTTGTCATTGAGAATGCCGAGCAACTCTGGCTGCCGCATGTCACCCCCGGGGGGATGCTCGATCGCCTTCTGAGCACACTCGATGCGCGTGGCAAAACGAGAGATGCGGCATCTCCCTGACAAGATGCCCGGTCCTTCCGGGCGAACGGCAGGGGTTCAGAGCTTGGCGTGGCGGTCGGCGATGGCGTCGGCGAGGGCTTCGAGCTGCAGATAGGTCTCCGCGCGGGGGTCGCCGCGGCAGATGACCGGATCGAGCAGCTCGACCTTGAGATTGGGAATGAGGGCGGCCACCTGCTCGACGACCTTGGTGCTCCAACCGTAGGAGCCGATGACGGACGCAAAGCGCACCTTGGGGCGGATGGCGTTGGCGAGGTGGGCCGCGTAGTGCGCGGCGGGGTGGGGCCCCACATGCACCGTGGACGTGGCGAGCACCAGTGTGGCGGCATCCACCAGGGACATCGCCAGCTTGCCGATGTCAGTGACGACGAGATCGAAGAGGTGGACCTTGACGCCCCGGGCCACGAGGGCATCGAGCAGGGCATGCGCCATTTTCTGCGTGCTGCCGTGCATGGAGACATAGGGCAGGACCACTTCGTTTTTCACGGCGTCGGACGCCCAGTCCCGGTAGGCATCCAGAATGAACTGCGGCTGGTCATAGACCGGACCGTGGCTGGGAGCGATCATGCCGATGTCCTTCGCGAGCACCTTGTCGAGGTTGCGCCGGATGGGCTGGCGGAAGGGCATCATGATTTCGGCGTAGTAGCGCTTGGCGGCCTCGAGGGTGGCGGCGGGATCCGTCACGAAGATGTCGGAGGTGGCCAGATGCGAGCCGAAGAAATCGCAGGAGAAGAGAATGCGGTCTTCGGGCAGCCAGGTGGACATGGTTTCGGGCCAGTGGACCCAGGGGGTATAGAGGAATTCAAGGGTTTTGCCGCCGAGGTCAATGGTTTCGCCGTCGGCGACGGTCTGGAAGACCTCCTCGGGGAGCTGCAGCAGGTCGATCAACATGTCGCGGCATTTGGGATTGGTGACGACCTTCGCGTCGGGATATTTTTCCAGCACGAACGGGATGGAGCCGGAGTGGTCCTGTTCGGCGTGCTGCGAGACGATGTAATCCACCCGTTCGACACCTTCGAGCTGGGCTTTCAGCACTTCCCACTGCTCGGGATCCGCGGTGTCGAGCAGGGCGGTTTTGTCCTTTCCGCGGACGAGATAGGCGTTGTAGCTGGTGCCGTCGGGCAGGGGAATCAGCGAGTCAAACAACCGCCGGTTCCAGTCGGCGGCGCCGAGAAAGTCCACTCCATCCGACATGTTCCGGATTTTCATCATATTCTCCTTGGCATAAAGCTCATCTGTTCAGCCCGGCCTGTGCTCTCGGGTTGTGCCCTATCCATACCATGTCGCGGCAAAACTGCAAGTCATGGGCCGGGATTCGCCCGGAGCGGCCAGGGGCCGTGGTTGGGGTTGAAGGGGGGGACGGAGGATGGTACAAGGGCGGACGAGAAATGCCCTGCGGCGGGGCGGAAAGAACGGCACCCATGGCGATGAAATTTTCGGAAAACGCGGACCGGATGGATGTCCGGTACGTGGCGGGCCTGGCGCGGATGGCGCTGTCGGACGAAGAAGCGAGCCAGCTGCAAGGGCAGCTCGACGACATTCTGGCGTTCGTGGGCGAGTTAAAGACGCTGGACGTGGAGGGGGTGGAGGCCACGGACGTGGCGGGCGAGGCGCAGAACGCCATGCGGGAGGATGAACCGCAGGCGGGGCTGCCGCGCGAAGCGGCGCTGGCGAACGCTCCGCTGTCGCGGCACGGGCAGATCGTGGTGCCGAAGGTGGTCGAATGAGCGCGGACCTGTGCGAACTGGGCTTCCTAGAGGCGGCGGACGCGCTGGCGAAGGGGCAGACGACTTCCGCCGAGCTGACGGCGGCGCTGCTGGCGCGGGCGGACCAACTGGAACCCGCCCTGAACGCGCTGACCTGGCGGGATGCGGAGGCGGCGCAGGCCGCCGCGAAGGCGGCGGATGAGGAGCGCGCGGCGGGGGACGGGCGTCCGCTGCTGGGCGTGCCGATCGCGATCAAGGACCTGTTGAATGTGGCGGGCCAACCCTGCACGGCGGGCTCGAACATCCTGAAGGGCTACACGGCGCCGTACGACGCGACGGTGATCGCGCGCCTGCGGGCGGCGGGATGCGTGTTTGTCTCGCGAACGAATACGGACGAATTCGCGATGGGCGGCAGCACGGAAACGAGCGCCTACGGCCCCACGCGCAATCCCTGGGACACGGACCGGGTGCCGGGCGGGTCGAGCGGCGGGTCGGCGGCGGCGGTGGCGGCGCGGCTGGCGCCCGCGGCGCTGGCGTCGGACACCGGCGGCAGCATCCGCCAGCCGGCGGCTTTCTGCGGGGTGACGGGCCTCAAACCGACCTATGGCCGGGTGTCGCGCTACGGTTGCACGGCCTTTGCGTCGTCACTGGATCAGGTGGGGCCGATGGCCCGGACGGTGGAAGACGCCGCGGCGGTCTATCAGGTCATCGCGGGGCCGGATCCGCACGATTCGACGACGTCGCCGCGGCCGGTGGGCGACTGCCTGACGGACGTGCGCGCGGCGCAGGACCTCAAGGGGGTGCGGCTGGGCCTGCCGAAAGAGTACTTTGCGGAGGGGCTCGATCCGGAGGTCGAGCAGCTGACGCGGGCGGCGGTGGAGCAGTGCCGC
>CAZHSS010000054.1:0-660 GCA_964535205.1 uncultured Verrucomicrobiota bacterium | reverse complement strand
TGGGAGCGGAAATCGTGGGCGTGGACCTGCCGAACTCGAAATACGGCATCGCGTGCTACTACATCCTGGCACCGGCGGAGGCCTCGGCGAACCTGGCGCGCTACGACGGGGTGCGCTACGGGTTCCGCGCGGATGCCGAGGAACTGCAGGAGATGTACGAGAAGACCCGCGCGCAGGGGTTTGGGGCCGAGGTGAAGCGGCGCGTGATTCTGGGCACCTATGTGCTCAGCAGCGGCTTCCACGACGCCTACTACCTGCGGGCGCAGAAGGTGCGCACGCTGATCCGGCGCGATTTCGACCGGGCGTTTGAGCAGTGCGACGCGATCGTCGGACCCGTGACGCCGACCGCGGCGTTCCGGGTCGGCGAAAAGAGCGCGGACCCGCTGCAGATGTACCTGGGCGACATTTTCACGGTGAACGTGAACCTGGCGGGGGTCTGCGGGCTGAGCGTGCCGTGCGGGTTCACGTCGGGCGGACTGCCGGCGGGCTTGCATGTCGTGGGGCCGGCGTTCGAGGACGCGCGCATTCTGACCATCGCGGCGGCCTACCAGCACGCGACGGAGTGGCACCGGAAACGGCCGGAGATTTGACATGAGCGAGTATATCCCATCGATCGGGCTGGAAGTGCACGTGCAGCTGAAGACGCGTACGAAGATGTTC
>CAZHSS010000053.1:0-9118 GCA_964535205.1 uncultured Verrucomicrobiota bacterium | reverse complement strand
CGGCCTGACCTGCGCCGTTCTGCAGACCGCGGAGAACCTCGAACGCGTCGCCTACGAACTGGCCCAGGACAGCATTGCCGAGAACGTCCGCTACATCGAGGTCCGCTATGCCCCGCAGCAGCACATCCACCCCGGCCTCACCATGGACGAGGTCGTGGAATCCGTGAACCGCGGGCTGGCGCGGGCGCAGCAGGAGCACAACGGCTCGCCGGCCGTGAAACAGGGCGGCGACATTCCCTTCCACTACGGCATCATCACCTGCGCCATGCGGTTCTTCAACCGCCACATGTCCGCCTACTACGCCCAGCTCTTCGACGTGATGCCCCACGCCCCCGCCAAGGAGGTCATGGCCGTCGCGTCCCTCGAAATGGCCCGCTCGGCCGCCGCCCTGAACCACGAAAAGGGCATCCCGGTCGTCGGGTTCGACATCGCCGGCGCCGAGGCCGGCTTCCCGGCCATTGACCACCGCGACGCCTACCAGTACGCCCACGTGCATTTCATCAAGAAAACCGTGCATGCCGGGGAAGCCTACGGCCCCGAATCCATCTTCCAGGCCATCACCGAATGCCATGCCGACCGCATCGGCCACGGCACGTTCCTGTTTGCCTCCGACAAGGTCAAGGACCCCACGGTCAAGGATCCCGCCTACTACGTCCGCTGCCTGGTGGACTACATCGCCTCGCGCCGGATCACCCTGGAGGTCTGTCCCACCAGCAACCTCCAGACCATCCCCTCCATTGCCTCGGTGGCCGAGCATCCGCTCAAGAAGATGCTGGAAACCGGCCTGTCGGTGTCTATCTGCACGGACAACCGGCTGGTCTCCCGCACCAGCGTCACCCGGGAGCTGGAACTGGTCTGCAGCAGCCTGCCGGTTTCCCCCGCCAAGCTGCGCAACCTCATTCTCGCCGGCTTCAAGGGGTCGTTCTTCCATGGTCCATACAACGAGAAGCGTGCGCTGGTCCGGCAGGTTAGCCAGCGGTACGACGCCCTGGTGCAGCAGCACTTCGGCGCGACAAAGGACTGATCCGCCATGGGGCTCCGCCGTCCAGTCGCGCGCGCCGCCGCGCTGGCGGGCCTGCTGGCATTGGGGGCGGGCTGCCTGTCTCTCGGCCCCCGCCCGGAACCTTTGCGCATCGGCACCCGCGCCGACGCCCCGCCGCTGGCCTTTCGCGAAGGCCGCCGCTGGCGCGGGGTGGAAATCGAGCTCGGGCGCGCCTTTGCCGAACGACTCGGCATGCGTCCTGTTTTCGTCGCCCTGACCCCCGGCGAGCTGCTGCCCGCGCTGCTGGACGGCCGCGTGGACCTGCTGATGGCCGGCCTGACCGTCACCGAAGAGCGACGCGTGCAGATGGATTTCGCCTCGCCCTATCTGGTCGTCGGCCAAGGGGTGCTTGTCCGCCGCGCGGACCTGCCCCGCGTCACCACCGCCATCAAAATCCGTTCGGCCACGGCCCGGGCCGGCGTAATCCAGGACAGCGCGGGTGACCGGCTGGTGACCCGCTATTTTCCCCGGGCGAGCCGGTATCCCTTCCCCGATCTGGATTCCGCCGCGGACGCCCTGCGGCAAAGCCGCGTGGACCTGGTGGTGAGCGATGCCCCGGCGCTCTGGTGGACGGCGCGGGAAGCGCCCGGCGATCTGGCGCTGGCCCCCGCCCTGTTTGCCCGCGAGGAAATCGCCTGGGGCTTCCGGCGCGGCAGCGTCCGGCTGCGCGAGTCCGCCAACGACGCCCTTGCCGACTGGCAGCGCGACGGCACGCTGGAGCGGATTCTCCGCCGCTGGCTGCCGGTCTCCCCCTGACCCCCGGCCGGCCGTGGAAACCGATCTGATCATCATTGGCGCCGGTCCCGCCGGGCTCCTGGCCGCCCTGACCGCCGCCCGGCAGCGGATATCCGGCGGGATTCTCGTTCTCGACCGGCTCCCCGGCCCCGGAGCCAAGCTGGCCGTCACCGGCGGGGGGCGCGGCAATCTCAGCCACGCCGCCACAGAAGACGAATTCGCCGCCGCTTTCGGCCGGCATGGACGCTTTACCCTTCCCGCGTTCCGTTCGCTGCCCCCCGATGCCCTGCGGCGGCTGTTCGGAGATATCGGTGTGCCGACCCTGATGGACGACGCCGGCCGAATCTACCCCCGGTCCCAGTCCGCCCCCGCCGTCCGCGATGCCCTGTTTCAGGCCTGCCACCGCGCCGGCGTGCACTTCGAGTTCAATCACGCCGTCCGAGAGCTGACGGCGCCCGCATCTCCCGACGCCCCGTGGCAGGTGGACGCCAGGACCGCCCGCGCCGTCGTTCTGGCGGCCGGCGGGCAATCGGCCCCGCGCCTCGGCTCCGACGGTTCCGGATTCGCCCTGGCCCGATCCCTCGGCTATGCCCTCACGCCTCCGGTGCCCGCCCTGGCATCCATCCAAACCGAAGAGACCTGGCCCGGCGCCCTCAGCGGGGTCTCCCTGCCCGATGCCGTGATTGGCATCGCCGGCTCGCGCGAACCGCCGGTGCGCGGCGAGCTCCTGTTCACCCACCGCGGACTTTCCGGCCCTGCCGTTCTCAATCTCTCCGGCCGCGTGGCCCGCCGGCGACACGACGGCGAATCCGTCGGCCTGCGCCTTCGCTTTCTGCCCGAACCGCCTGATTTTTCACGGCTGCGGAAAACGGCCGGCTCTGCGCGCATTCTGTCCCGGCTGGCGGACAATCTGCCCCGTTCCCTTGCGGCCGCCCTGCTCGAGCAGTCCGGCATCCCGCCCGACCTGACGTTTTCGCGCCTGACCACGGCCAAGGAACGCGCGCTGTCGCGGCACCTGACCGACTGCCCCCTGGCCGTCGCCGGCACCGGCGGCTTCGAGGAATCCATGGTTACTTCCGGCGGCGTCGCACTCAAACAGGTCAAGCCCGACACGCTCGAAGGCCGGCTCACTCCGCGCCTGTTCGTTGCAGGGGAAATTCTTGATCTCGACGGCCCGACAGGCGGCTGGAATCTCCAGTGGGCCTTTGCCTCCGGCCATCTCGCCGGTCAGTCCGCCGTCGGCGGATCCGGCCAACGCCGGCGCTGACACCTGCCCCAGCCGGCTGGTCTCCCGTCAAGCGCCGGACGATTCCCCGTCCGGTGCCAGAATCCGAACCGTCCACTCCAGCGGCGCATCCCCCGGCCACACTCCGCGCCATTCCACTACGCAACCGCCTTCGGGCGCGGGGCGCGCCCCCGGCCCCTTGAACAGCTCGGCGGAGGACGTTGGCGACGGTTCAAGTACGTCAAACTCCTCCGGCGCCAGCCGGCGGCCATCCAGACGCACCTCGCCGAACTCCTCCCCCGGCGCCAGATGCAGCCGCAGGGTCCATGCACGCCGCGCCGGACGAATCCCCCCCGGCGCGGGCTGCGGACGGATCGCCATTGTGAGGGTTCCGCCCGCGCGTTCCAGCCGGACCTCCGTTGCCGCCGACCGCCCCTGTTCGTGGGCGCGTGACCAGCCGTCATCTTCGTAAAATGTCCGCACCTGCGCGCCATCGTCCGGCGGGGCATAGGCCTCCGCCGTCAGCTCCGGCCAGACCGCCTCGCCGGCGACCTGCCGCTGCGGGATATGGAATACGATGCCGCCGCGCCGGACATACACCGGCACCTGTTCCAGGGCGCACGCCGCGCCGATCAGCGCGGGCCCGCGGTGAATCCGCCCCGACCACGCGTCCTGCCATTCGCCGGGCGGAATCCACACCGTCCGCCGCGACAGGCCATCCGCTCCGGCCGGATCAAGAATCGGCGCCACCAGCAAATCATCGCCCAGCAGAAACTGGGAGGAATCGGCCGCCTCCGGATGCTCCGGCCATTCCAGGTCGCCGCGCCGCAGCAGCGGCATTCCCGTCCGGTGCGCCGCCACGGCCGCCGCGTACAGCACCGGCAGCAGACGGTACCGCAGGCGGAAACCGTCGCCGACGATCCGCTCCGCCCGCGGGCCGTATTCCCACGGATAGCGGTGAACGCCCTTGGTGCAGTGAATCCGCGCCACGGGCGAAAACGCCCCGAACTGCATGAAGCGCACATACAGCTCCTCAACGGGCTGGTCGTGGTGTCCGCCGAGATCCTCGTGCACGTAGGGCAGCAGCGCCAGGAGGCCCCAGTCCACGCTGTTGGCCACCCCCATGCGCAGATAGCCCCACGAGGCGCGCGTATCCCCTGTCCACCACACCGGAAAGCGGTGCGCCGCCGGATGCGACGGTCCCGTGCGCCAGCCGTTGCCCACCCCGTCCGCGTTCGACAGCACCAGCGGGCGCCGCTCCGGCGCGAAATCCGCGATCACGTCGCGATAGAGCCGCATGCCCCAGACTTCCTTCTCCAGTCCCGGCGCGGGCGACTGCAGATGCGTGTGCCAGTTGCGGTCGAACCACCACGCATCCACCCCCTTCGCCAGCAGCGACACCAGCCCGTCCCGCCGGAACCGCAGCTCCGCCGGATCCCGCGCATGGGCGCCCCGCGGCTCGGGGTGGTCGTTCAGCATGATCCGCAGCCCGCGCTCGTGCGCCCGCGCCGCAAACCGCGCCAGGTCCGGAAACAGCCGTTCGTTGATTTCGTATCCGCTCGATCCGCCCACCCGCCAGTCCGTGTCCACGACAAACAGATCCAGCGGGATCCCGGCGGCGCGGAAGCGGTCCATCACCGCCAGCGCCTCGTCCCCGCTGTACTCGTGGTAGCGGCTGTACCACAGGCCGAGGGCATACAGCGGCACCAGCGGCACCGGCCCCGTCAGGCGCAGCAGGTCGGCGCGGAACCGCTCGTAGCCCGACGCCGCCGGAAAAAACACATACGCATCCGGCGCGTCGTTGGCCAGGTCCCAGCCCGAGTCGGCATCGCGGCAACCCTCCGGCGGCGGCAGGGCGCCCCACGGCGGCGGCACCACCCGCGGATGGTCCCCCATCACCCACAGGGCCGGCAGCGCCGACGGCGGCGGTAGATGGGCCGCCCGAAGCATGGCGGGTGTCAGCACGGCCAGCGGCGTGCCGTCCGCCGACTCGATGCGCACGTCTTCAATACTTTTCGCGTCCTCGCGAACGGCCACGCGGAACTCCGGCGTCGCCGCCACGCGGAACCCCGCCTCCTGAAGAATGTCAACCCGGACCGGCTCCGCCGTCCGCTCCCGCACCGTAAAGGTTTCGCGGTCCTCGAATCCCGCCGGCCCCCGCTGCTCCACCCGCACCAGCCAGGGTCCCAGCACCTGCACCCGCACCGCCCCGCATTCCAACCCGTTGACGCCTGCCGTCTTCATCGCCCCCCTGCTTTCACTCCGCCCAGCCGGCGCATCAGAACGTCATGATCTCGCAGCCGGCGTCGCGGTAGGCGGCGATGCTCGGATGGCCGGACATCCCGCCCAGCAGCGCCAGGCCGTGTTCTTTGGCCGCCGCCTGCGTGCCGAGCTTGGCCGAGCACGCCTCGCAGACGCCCTCCACCACCCCCGCGTCCAGGCACTTCTGCCACAGGCCGCTCAGCGGACCGCCCGGCGCGTACAACTCCGGGACCAGCTTGACCGACGCCCCCTCCAGCACCAGCTTCACCCCGAACCCCCGCGATTTCATGTCCAGCGCATTCAGCAGCACATGCAGAAAGCACATCGGCTCTCCGTTGAAGGCAAACAGCGCCATCGTTGTCATCTTTCGTCTCCTTGGTTTTTCCGGATTTTCCACGCTATGGAAAATAATTTCGCCCGTTTTCCACGCTATGGAAAAATATTTTCCACGCCATGGAAAATAATTCCGCCCGTTTTCCACGCTATGGAATCCGGCAGCCGCCGGACCACGCCGTGGAAAATCCGGATCAGGCCTTCAGGCTTTCGGCGATGGCGTCGCAGACATAGGCGAGGTTGCCGGCGTTGAGGCCGGCGACGTTGAGGCGACCGCCCTTGACCAGGTAGATGGCTTTTTCCTCGCGCAGAAACCGGACCTGATCGTCGGTGAGGCCGCTGAACGAGAACATGCCGTTCTGGCGTTCGATGAACGAGAAGTCCGCGCCGGTCTCGCGCGCGGCGAGGCCTTCGACCAGCTGGCGGCGGACGTTGCGGATGCGCAGGCGCATGGCCTCGACCTCCTGCACCCAGAGGCGGCGCAGGTCGGCGTCGGCCAGCACCGCGGCGGCCAGGGCGCCGCCGTGGCGCGGCGGATTCGAGTAGAGCACGCGCACCAGGCGCTTGAGGTGCGAGAGCCCCGCGGCGGCGTCCCGGGCGCTTTCGGCCACCAGCAGCAGCGCGCCGACCCGCTCGCCGTAGAGGCCCATGTTCTTGGAGAACGACGACGCCACCAGCGCCTCGGGCGCCTTTTGCATCACGGTCCGCAGCCCCGCGCGGTCTTCCTCGAGACCCGCGCCGAACCCCTGGTAGGCGAAGTCGAAGAACGGCAGCCAGCCGGCCTTCGCCGCCGCATCCCCCACCCGCGCCCACGCCGCGGCGTCCAGATCGGCCCCGGTCGGATTGTGGCAGCAGACGTGCAGCAGCACGATGTCGCCGGCGGGCACCTGCTCCAGCGCCGCGCACATCGCCTCCACATCCACGGCTTTCTTCGCCGCGTCGTAGTAGGGATAGGTCTTCACCGCCAGGCCCGCGGCGGCGCACAGGCCGTTGTGGTTGCCCCAGGTCGGATCCGGCATCCACAGGGTGGCCTGCGGACGGAACGATTTCAGCAGTTCCATGCCGACGCGCAGGGCGCCGGTGCCGCCGGGGGTCTGGCAGACCGCCACGCTGTCCGACGCCAGCGCATGGAACTCGCTGCCGAACACCAGGTGGGCGACTTCGCGGGCGAATTCGGCCGAGCCGGAAATCGGCAGGTAGCCCTTGGTTCGCTCGGTCTCCCACAGCACGCGTTCGGCGCGGCGGATGCACTCCAGGACCGGGGTGGTGCCCTGGTCGTCCACGAATACCCCGACGCCCAGGTTCACCTTGGGATCGCGGGAATCCTTGCGAAAGGCCTCGGTCAGGCCGAGAATCGGATCGGCGGGCGCGGGTTCGATGGCGGGGAAGAACATGTCAGCCTCCTGGGGTTGGGGGGTTGGCGGTGAGTGAATGCAACGGGGTCTACGGATAATAGGTCTGCACCCACGGCCGGATGGTGTCGGCGCCGACCTGGGTGATCTTCATTTCGCGGCGGGCGTTCTCGACGGAATCCGACGCGTGGGCGGCATTGACCATGATGTCCTGGCCGAATTCGCGGCGGACGGAGCCCGGCAGGGCCTTGCTCGGATCGGTCGGGCCCAGGATGTGGCGGATGCGGGAGATGGCGTTGACGCCGGCATAGACCAGCAGCAGGCACTGGGTCGTGCCGGGCCGGGCCTTCTCCTCGGCCACCAGCCCCTCGCCCCAGCGGCCGGTCATGAACTGAACGATCTGGTAGAACTGGTTGTCGCCGTAACGCGGCCCCAGCAGCTCGCCCAGCGGCCCCTTGACCTCCTCCGGCAGCGTCAGGCCCAGTTCGGCGGCGATCGCCTTGGACGCTCGCTCGGCCACCATCCCCTTGAGCTTTTCGCGCAGCACATGGCGAACGGGTCCGTAGAATTCCTCGGCCTCGGCCACCGTCATGCGGTGGATCTTGGCCGCCACGATCCGCAGCCCGGAACGCGAGAAAATGTCAATGATCAGGCCCGGTCGCGCGCTGGCGAAGCGGAAATTGTCGGGCTTGATGATGACCAGGGCCTCTTCGAGCGTTTCGCCGCTCGGCACATCGCCGGCGGCATCCACCACTCCGCCGCATTCGTCGCTGTAGCGCGCCCACAGCTTCAGGGCTTCGCCCGCCGCATTCAGGTTGGGGCCGATGAAGACCGCCGGCTCCAGGTACTGGATCGCGCCGGCCGTGTCCAGGATGTAGTCGCCGTAGGTGTCGCGGACGGTTTCGCCGCTGTTGCTCGGGCGGATCGGCCCGGTGACTTCCTTGACGGCCTCGATGGCGTTCTCTCCCTCGAACAGCAGCATCATGACGCGCTTGCGGCGGCCGGTGGCGGGATCGGGACCGTACTCGCGCTCGACGTAGTCCGCCAGCAGCGGGCGGATCACGGGGTCCACGTCCGGATCGTTGCGGATCAGCTCGGCGTAGGCATGGGCCAGCTCCGCGTCGGGCGCGAACATCCGCGCCGCCACGAAATCCAGCCCCGTGCGGCTGATGTAGCGGGCAATGACGCCGCCGGTGCGCGACTTGGCCACCGTGTAGGGGTTGATCAATACAAATGCCAGTTCCTTCGCCATGGGGTCTGTCTCCTGTTGGACGTTACATCGGCCGGCGCCTCACGGCGCGGCCATCGCCTCGATCAGCTTTGCCAGTTTGTCGCGCTTCTCCTGCAGCTCGCGCTTGCGGGCCCGGGCCTGCTCGACGACTTCGGCTGGTGCGCGGCTGACGAAATTCACGTTGTCGAGCCGCTTGCCGGACGCCTCCAGCTCCTGCTCGGTCTTGTGCAGCTGCTCCGTCAGGCGCTTTTTCTCGGCCTCGACGTCCACGTGGCCCTCCAGCGACATGAACAGCGTGCCCAGCGTCGTAATGACGCTCGGCGTCGGCTTCGCCGGCGTGAAGTCGGTCTCCACCTCGAGCTTGCCGGCCTTGAGATACGGCAGGTAGGCCTCCCGGTCGGCGCGCACCAGCTCGCCGGTCGCCGCATCCGCCGGCCGCAGCACGAAGTCCGCCGTCTGCGACGGCGCCAGGCCGTAGTCGGCGCGCAGATTGCGCGCCAGGCCGATCGCCGCGTGCTTGGCATCCACGTAGGCCACTGCTTCCGGATGCACGCCCCAGGCCGCCAGCTCTTCCTCGTCGAGGGCCTCGGGCCACGGGGCGGTCAGAATGGATTCCGAGACGGCCGCATAGCCCATCCCCTGCCAGAGCTCCTCGGTCAGGAACGGCATGATGGGATGCAGCAGGCACAGCGCGCGCGACAGCACGTAGTGCATCACCCGGAGCACCTCCGCCTTGCGGGGCTCGTCGTCCCCGTTCAGCGGCAGCTTGGCGTACTCGACGTACCAATCGCAGAATTCGTGCCAGAAGAAGTCGTAGATCGTCTTGGCGTAGTCGTTGAACCGGCAGCGGTCGATGTTCTCGTCGCACGCCGCCACCGTCTTCTGCAGCAGCGCCAGGATGTGCTGGTCGTCCGCCGTCAGCAGCGCCGGATCGAACT